>JAFBAD010000240.1 GCA_019247975.1 Acidimicrobiia bacterium | reverse complement strand
GCGCACGAGTTCTCCGAGCGGGCCGGCCGCGTCCGCGACATCGGCGTGCAGACCGCGATGTACAGCCGGACCTTCGTGACCGCGCTCGCGCTCGTCGGCGCGATCGGCACCGCCGCGATCTACCTGCTCGGCGGACGCCTCGTGCTGTCCGGCACGATCTCGCTGGGGACGCTCGTCGCGCTCGGCATCTTCGTCACGCAGATCTACTCACCGCTGACGCAGCTCACGAACGCCCGCGTCGACGTGATGACCACGCTCGTCTCGTTCGATCGCGTCTTCGAGGTGCTCGACGCGCCGAACCCGATCGAGGACCGGCCCGGAGCGGTCGACCTGATCCAGCCCCGCGGGCGCATCGAGCTCGACGGCGTGTGGTTCCGCTACCCGGCCGCCTCGGAGATCTCGTTGGCGTCGCTGGAGGCCGACGTCGACGCGCCGCTCCCCGACGACCGTTCGGCGCCGGTCCTGCGCAGCATCGACCTCGTCGTCGAGCCCGGGCAGACGCTCGCCCTCGTCGGGCCGTCGGGTGCGGGCAAGACGACGCTGACGCAGCTCATCCCCCGCCTCTACGACCCGACGCTCGGCGCGGTGCTGATCGACGGCCACGACCTCCGAGACCTCACCCAGGAGAGCGTGCGTGCCGCGATCGGCGTGGTGAGCCAGGACCCGCACCTGTTCCACGACTCGGTCGCGGTCAACCTGCGCTACGCACGGCCCGATGCAACCGACGCGCAGATCGAGGAGGCGTGCCGCGCCGCCCGCATCCACCACGTGATCGCCGCGCTCCCCGACGGCTACGACACCATCGTCGGTGAGCGCGGCTACCGGCTCTCGGGCGGCGAGAAGCAGCGGCTCGCGATCGCCCGCATGCTGCTCAAGGATCCGGCGATCGTGATCCTCGACGAGGCGACGAGCCACCTCGACTCCGAGAACGAGGCGCTCGTGCAGCAGGCGCTCGCGCAGGCGCTTGACGGCCGCACGTCGATCGTGATCGCGCACCGGCTGTCGACGATCACCGACGCTGACCAGATCGTGGTGGTCGACGACGGTCGCATCGTGCAGCGGGGCACCCACGCCGAGCTGCTCGGCGAGCCCGGCCTGTACGCCGAGCTGTACCAGACGCTCGTGCGCGCCCGCCCGGCCTGACCTACGGCACCAGGTCCGCAGGCAGCACGACCTCAGCACCGGTCGCCGCACGCAGGTGCGTGGGGAACGGCGAGTCGAACAGGTCAGGGCAGCGCGGCGGTCGCCCGGCCGCAGCCTCGGCGTCGCTCGCCCGACCGAGCTCGATCACCTCGTCGAGACCACGACGGGCCATCCTGTCGAGGAGCGCGAGGTCGTCGGACACGAGCGCCATCCCCCCGGAGACCCCGACCGCCTGCGCCCACGTACCGATGGCGGTGCCGCCGAGATCGGTCTCGGTGCGCCGGAGCATCACGCAATCGGGGTCGTTGAGCCAGAGGTTCCGGTGCATGAACGAGCGGGCGAGGGTGTTGCGCCACGCGTTGACGGTCGCCGGCTCGCCCGCCTCGTAGGAACCGGGCCGGTACTGGCCGTCGCGCAGGAACCAGTGCGGCGCGACGTCGGCGCCGATGCGCATGCCGTCCACCACCCCGATCACCGATCCGAGCGGCGCCCCGCAGCCGAGGATGAACGTGTCGTCGCCCGCTCCTCGACGGATCGCGTCGTACCCCGCACGCACCCGCTCGGCCGGAGTGAGCGTCGGATCGAAGTACACGCCCTCAATCCCCGGCGCGTAGGTGAAGTCGAGCTTGAGGTACGTGAAGCCCGCCTCGACCAGCGAGCGGGCGACCTGCTCGAGCCACGCCAGCACCTCCGGGTGCGACGTGTCGATGACGTGGGTCGGTCCGCCCCAGTCCGGGTGCCACATGCCGATCAGCTCGCGATCGCCACGTCCGTGACGGGCGATCCAGTCCGGGTGCGCCTGCGCGACCGCCGCGTCGGGCCGGGCCAGGAACGGAGCGAGCCAGATGCCCGGGCGCCGGCCCGCCGCCGCGATGCGCGACGCGATCACGTCGAGCTCCGACGGGAACGAGTCGTTCGTGGTGAGCCAGTCGCCGATCGTCCGCTGGTAGCCGTCGTCGAGCTGGAAGACGTCGAAGGGCCAGTCGCCCGCCCGCCCGAGGTTCGCGAGCAGGTCGGCCTCGGTGACGCCGCCGAAGTAGTGGTACCAGGAGCACCAACCCACCTGGTACGGCGCGCCGGTACGAGCATGCTCGGCCCGCCCCCGGCGGTGGGCCCATTGCTCGAGCAGCTCGGCGTGGTCCGGCCCTGCGTCGACGGAGAAGCCGTGCAGCTCGCGACCGCCGGCCACCGCCAGCTCGGCCCCGCCGAGGTGCGCCTCCACCTCGAGCACCGGTCCGTCGGGTCCAGGCAGCAGGCGGAACGTGCCGTCGTGGATCGAGCCGCCGTCGAAGCCGACCAGCAGCCGCTCGTCGGTGCCGTCGGCCAACACGGTCACCATGTCCGAGCGCAGCTCGTCGCGCCGGGCCGGCGTGAGGTCGGGGTGGTGCATGGCCCGAGCGATCCCGGGGACGCCTGCGGACGTCGACGGGTCCTGGTCGACGCCGAGCGTCGCGACGTCGCACGGGCTCCACGACTGGTAGCCGTTGCGGAACATGCGCAGCGGACCTCGCGCGCCGACGACCTGGAACCGCGCGACGACCGAGCGGGCCCGCACCGCACGGTCACCCCGGTTGGCCACCGCCCAGTGCCAACCGCCGTCGACCTCGGTGAGGTGCGGCTCGAGCTCGTCCGTGCCCGCGTCGACACCGATCGGTTCGAGCTGCATCGCGGCGGAGCGTAGGCCTCGTCGGGCAGGCCTACGCTGCGCCGCGGTGGACGAGCGGACCTACGGCGTCGCCGAGCTGGGCAGCGTCATCGCACGCGTCGTGAACCAGACGTTCCCCGGTCGGTGCTGGGTGCGCGGCCAGATCCGCAACCTCCGGCGCGCCCCCGCCGGTCACGTGTACTTCGACCTCGCCGAGCCCGGCCCGCTCGGCGAGTCGCCCGACGCCATCATCCCGGTCACGCTCCTCTCGAGCGACCGCGGCACCGTCAACGCGGTGATGCGCGGCGCAGGCGCCGGGCGCATGGACGACGGGATGGAGATCCGCATCGCGGGCCGGATCACGTGGTTCTCGCCGCGCGGCCGGTTGCAGCTGCGCATGGCGACGATCGATCCGGCGTACACACTCGGTCGCCTGGGAGAGGACCGCGACCGGTTGCTCGCGGCGCTGCGGTCCGAGGAGCTGCTCGATCGCAACCGCCGCGTCCCGATGCCCGAGCTCCCGCTCCGCATCGGCCTGGTCACGAGCCTCGGCAGCGCCGCGCACGCCGACTTCCGCCACGAGCTCGAGCGCTCGGGCATCGGCTTCACGCTCTTCGAAGCCGATGCCCGCACGCAGGGCCTCGACGCGGGCCGCTCGGTCGTCGCCGCGCTCGCTCGCCTCGTCACCCGCGGCGTGGACGTCGTCGCGGTGGTCCGCGGCGGCGGATCGAGGACCGACCTCGCCGCCTTCGACGGCGAGGTCATCGCGCGGGCGATCGCGCTCGCCCCGGTACCGGTGGTCACCGGCATCGGCCACGAGGTCGACCGGAGCATCGCCGACGAGGTCGCGCACGGGTCGTTCAAGACGCCCACCGCGTGCGCGGCCGGGCTGGTGGCCCTCGCGGCCGTCGCGCTCGCCCGGCCCGAGGAGCTGTGGCAGGAGGTCGTGCGTCTCGCCTCGGCCCGCCTCATCAGCGCCGACGACCGGGTGCGGAGCGGCGCGCAGCGGCTGTCCCGCTCGAGCGTCGGCGGGCTGGCGGCCGGCGACCGTGTGCTCATCGACGCGGCGCGGCGGGTGCAGCGCGAGTCCCAGCGCGCGCTGGAGCTCGCCGAGCAGCGACTGGTGGGCGCCGAAGCGCGACGTCGCTCGTTCGATCCTGCCCTCGCGCTGGCCCGCGGGTGGTCGATCACCCGCGACGGCGAGGGTCGTGTCGTCCGCTCGGTCGCCGGCGCACCTGCGGGCACCCGTCTCGTGACGACCGTCGCCGACGGCGACATCGAGAGCACCGTCTCGTGAACGACGATCCGGCGGTCGGCTACGCGCAGGCGATGGCCGAGCTCGAGCAGATCCTGGTCGACCTGGAGCGGGCCGATCTCGACGTCGACCAGCTGGGTGCGAAGGTGGCCCGGGCGGCCGAGCTGATCCGTTCGTGTCGGGCTCGCATCAGCGCGGCCCGCCTCGAGGTCG
>JAFBAD010000303.1 GCA_019247975.1 Acidimicrobiia bacterium | reverse complement strand
GACGCGACGGCGGCGGACGCGCACGGCGAGGGCCTACAGGGCTTCGGCGGCACGTGGCACGTCGTGAAGACCGACGCGGCGGTCACGCCCGGCTCCGGTGCTGGCTCGGGCTCGAGCGGTTCGGGCAGCACGAGCGAGACGACCACGACCGCCTCGAGCACCTACTGACGCAGCGCCTCGACGAACCGCGCCGGCTCCTCGAGGCTCACGATCAGCATGCGCAGCCGGATCGGCCAGCCCACGCACCGGGCGCGAGCTCGGGGTTCGATCGCGATGTCGACGAGGCCGCGCATCGAGCCGTTGACCAACCAGCGGCCACGCCAACCGTGCGCTCCCCACCCAAGGCCCCGGAGCCGCTCGGTCCGGATCTCGACCGAGCGGATCGAGCTCCGTGGCACCCGGGTCGCGTAGCACCAGCCTCCGAGACCCAAGCGCACCACCAGCTCGTCGTCGTCGACACGGACGGTGCTGTGGCGGGGCCCGGCCAGGAGGAGCGTGAGGAGCACCCGCATGAACGGCGAGTACCGCATCGCGAACTCCATCGTCAGCGGCCTGTGCTGTCGTCGATCAGCTCACGGAGGATGTCCGCGTGGCCCGCGTGGCGAGCGGTCTCCTCGAGCAGGTGGGCGAGGATCCATCGCAGGTCGACCTGTCGTTGATCCTCGTGCCGCAGCAGCGTGAGCAGGGTGGACCGCTCGTCGCCGGCCAGCCGATCGGGCTTCTGGTCAGGCATAGTGGGCCCGCACCGGTCGGGCAGGGAGGTCTCCATGGCGACGACGAAGGTGTACCAAATCCTGGTCGGGAAGACCGGCCGGCAGACGACCGCAGCGAGCGACTGACCTGCCCCGTCGCAACCGCGTCGATCCGTGGGGTGACCTCAACGCGACGACGAGCCGCGGGCTGTTCACCGGCAACCGGGGCTGCCTGGTCGACGACCGTGGCGAGATCGTGCGGCACCACCGCAGCGCGCTCTGGATCGCCTGCCTGACGTCGTTCCGCGGCTGGCGCCATCCGCTCGACGAACCGGGGCGCTGGACACCGATCTTCTTCCTCGACGACGCGGTCGCGCTGGCCGCCGGGCACCGACCCTGCGGCCTGTGCCGCCGCGACGACCACCGCCGGTACCGCGATGCGGTCGGCGCGGCCGAGGGCGCGTCACGACCGATCCTCGCATCGGAGCTCGACCGGCGGCTGGCCGCCGAACGTCTGCGGCGGGGGCGCGGCCGCGACCGAGCGTCCGACCGCCTGCTGTGGGACGCACCGATCGACGACCTCCCGGACGGCACGGTGATCGTGGAGGGGGGCGACCCCGCGCTCGTGGTCGAGGACCGGATGCACCGCTTCGACTTCGGCGGTTGGGAGGAGCCGGTGGCACGGCCGCGTGGCGCCCGCGCCGCCGTGCTGACGCCGCCGACATCGGTCGCGGCGCTGGCTCACGGGTTCCGCCCGACGCTGCATCCGACCGCGCGCCCGTAATCTTGTCGCCGGTGGGATTGCTGCGACGACGGCGGGCGAACGAGACCGCGACCGGGCCGATGACGATGGCCGAACGGGTCGAGCGGGCGCGTGCGCTCGTCGAGCGGGCCGGTGCGCCCGCCACGCTCCACCGCGCGACCGAGGACCTGTTCCCGGACGTCGACGGTCTGCCCGAGGTGCCGCTCTCCGAGCTGACCGTCGACGGCCTGGCCAGCGGCATCCAGCACCACGGCGGGATGGTCGTGCGCGGGCTGCTGGCTCCCGACCAGGTGGAGGCGCTGCGCGCGCAGCTGCAGGACGGCACGCTCCGGGCCAAGCAGGGCGGCGCGTCGTCGTCCGAGGTCGACCGCATGGTCGCGATGCTGATCGACGCCTACCGCGCCCAGGGCGTGCTCGACCTCGCCGAGCGCTACCTCGGCGAGGCGCCGGTCGGATTCCCGCACCGCACGGTGGTCAAGCGCAACGAGCCGTCGGCCGGGCTGCCGTGGCACCAGGACGCGTCGTTCTTCCGCGGGCCCTGCGGCTCGCTCGACGTGTGGACCGCGCTGACCGAGTGCGGGCGGAAGTGCCCGAGCCTGTGGTTGGTGCCACGGCGCATCGAGCGCATCCTCGACGAGAGCCAGACGACGGTGGACGCCAGCGCTACCGTCGAGGACGAGATGCCCGAGGTGCTCGAGGGCGTCGAGGCGGTCCGGCCGGTGCTGCAACCCGGCGACGCGATCCTGCTCGACGAGATGACCGTCCACCGGACCGGTACGGGGTGGAAGATCCCGTCACGCGAGGTCGCGGTCACCTGGTTCTTCGCGCCGAGCCGCCTGCCGGCGATGACGGCGCGACCGATCGCGTTCTAGGCGAGCTTCTCGCGTCGCCGCCGCAGCCGGCCGAGCGGCAGGGACGGCAGCCCACCCGTCGCCGGGATCAGCGGACCCACGACCTCCAGCGCGGCGGCCGGTTGTTCGATGACCGGGAGCGGTTCGGATCGTGCGGCGGCGTCCACCAACCGCGCCGCGCTGCCCGCGTCGGCCGCGCTGACCGTGGCCGCCGAGCGGACCAGCAGGCCGGCCAGCGAGCGCGCGCCCGCGTCGTCGAAGGCGTCGAGCCGGACCGAGTGGAGGTGGAGCGGCACGCCGCGCATCACTGCGAGCAGCGCGACCTGCAGCACCGCCGGGAGGCCGACCTTCCAGCGCCTCGGGAAGTCTCCTGGCCCCTCGAACGCGAGGAGCGACGCGATCCCGCCCCTGGCGGTGAGCTGGTCGTCGTCCCACGGCGGGCCACCGCCGACGAACACCCCCGACGCACTCGCGAGCGCGCTGTCGACGGTGATCGGATCGCCGATCGGTACGGCGGTGACGCCGTGCTGTGCGGTGATCGCGTGCGGGTCCGGTCCGACCGCGAGGAGCTCGACGTCGGGCCGGTGGGTCCGGCACGCCTCGAGCAGCTCGGTCAGCACCTCGTGCGATCGTGCGATGTCGGCGCCGTGCCAGCCGGCGAGCAGGAGCCTGGGCGCGGTCATCGCGGCGCGTCGTAGGGCTCGAGGATGGTCCGCCACTGCGGCTCGAGCCGCTGCGACGCGACCCATGCGCGGGCCGCGCCGGCGAGCTCGCGGCGACGGGTCGGATCGGCGAGGAGCTCGGCGACCGTGCGCACCACCGCATCCGCGACGCGCACGCTGGGGAAGTCGCCTGGCGTGCGCGTGTGCGCCTCGGGCCCGATGAGCAGCGGCACCGCGCCGACCGCAGCTGCGCACAGCACGGAGTGGGGGAGCGCGCCGTCCCGCCCGAGCTCGGCCACGTGGACCGGCGCCGACGCGAGCGCGGTGAGCGCAGCCCGACCCTCGGGCTCGAACCAACCGCTGCCGCCCCAAGCGGTGCCGTACGCGACGACCGTGGTTCCCGCCTCCCGCAGCCGGGCGACCGCGTCGCGCAGGCGTGGGCTGGGCGACGCGGTGATCACGGTGATGTCGCCGCAGACCTCGCGCGGTCCCGGTCGCACCTCTGCGTCGAGGATCGCGGCGTCGAGCCCCTGCGGCCGGGCCCGCACGACGGGCACGGGCAGAGCCAGGCCGTCGGGCAGCGCCACCTCGCGGCGGATCCACACGACCGACGGCCGCGCGAGCGTCACGAAGCCCACGAGCTCGTCGGCGGTCGCGGCGGCTCGAACCGGGAGGATCACCGGCGACCAGCCCAGCGAGCGGATCGCCCGCTCGTGCGCCGCGAGCTCGTCGTCACGCCGGAACCAGCCGGCCTTCGCCGTCAGGATGGCGAGGACCGCCACCGCGTCAGCCGCCCTGGCAGAGCTGCATCGAGCGGGTGAACCCCTGCGGGCGGATCTCGAGGTCGAGGCCGCTCAGCACGATCTGCAGGTCGGTGCCCGCCTGCGGGCGGAAGCCGACGCCCTTGAACAGGGGTCTGCCGCCCTTCACGGTGCGGATCACGACAGGGCTGGTGATGCGCAGCTTCGTGCCCTTGACCGCCGGCGCGAGGCGGACCGGACCCTGAACCGTCGGACACGGCTCGGCTCCCGCCTTGGGCAGCGAGTTCGGGTCCTGCAGGACGCCCAGGCGCACCCGGAACTCCTGGCGCATCTTGTTGGTCAGGGGCTTCGTGCTCTCCGGAAGCTTGCCGGAGCGCGCCGCGTCGCGGAGGTAGCCGATCTCCTCGTAGCGGGCGCGGAACGGATCCGGGATCGGTCGTAGGTGGGGTGGGGCGAGCTGCGCCTCGGGTACCCGGGTGATGTTGAGGAGGACGCGCTTCTGCGCGCGGTAGTAGCCGGCGTTGAACGGCGGGGCGCGGTAGTCGTCGAGTCCCGGCGGGACGCCGAGCAGGAGGATGACGCACGCCGCGGGTACTGCGATCTTGCCGACCGGACCGAGGCGGGCCAGCTGCGTCGTGATCACCGTCGCGCCGAGGGCGATCGCCGGCATCGTGAACGCCGCCATGATGTGGAGGAAGCGGCTGCTGCGCGACGTGCCGATGCCGAGGTTCCACCGGCCCGCGCAGGCGGTGAGGGTGAAGAGCAGGTTGCCGACGAGCATCGCGGTCGGGATCGCGGCCCGCAGCGCGGTGCCGGCGCGGTCGGTCGTGCGCCACGCCCACGTGGTGCCGACCGCGGTGAACGCGAAGAGGATCCACGCGACGAGGAGCGAGCCGCCGAGCGCGAGGAACAGGCCGGTCTCGCCGCGCAGGAGCCAGCGCCACATCACGCGGAGCGGCGGGTAGCCGAGCGGCCCCGACGTGTCGGGGTGGGTGATGGACGCCCACACCAGGTAGAACGCGGCGAGCGGGACGGTGTGGAACAGCGCCACCTTCCACCCGCGCGACAGCAGCATGGCCAGGCCGACCGTCGCGACGGTGATCACGCCGACCCCGGCCGACATGAGCGCGAGCGCGCCGACCCCGAGCGCGATGTAGTCGCGCTTGCCGAGCGGTCCGTCGTGGTCGGCGAGCAGGAGCTGCCCGAGCCCGTAGGCCAGCGCGCCGCTGAAGCCGATCTGGAACGCCCAGATCACGTTGGCGTAGCCGGCGCCGAAGAAGACGAGCGCGGTCGCCGCCGCCGTCGCGATCCACGGGTGCACGCCGCTGCGGCGCATCAGCCCGCGCACGATGCAGCACGCCGCGAGGTGCATCGTGACGACGACGAGCTGATACGGCCAGTAGGCCCTGAGCCCGACCGTTGCGTACAGGAGCCGGAACCACAGGATCGGGACCGTCGACCAGTGCGAGTTGCTCGGCCGGAACAGGTCGTTGGCCGAGTGCGCGCTGCGTCCGAAGATGAAGGACCAGTCGTCGCCGTGGAACCAGCGGTGGTGGCCGAGGACGAAGACGAGCGTCGGCAGCGCGACCAGGACGACCGCCACAAAGGTGCGGGACGCCCAGCGCGTGCTCGCGTCGCCGCCGGTGGACCCGCGCATGGGCGGCGAGGGTAATCCGACCGTCCCCCCGCCCTGGGGCGCCTCCCCCTCTTGCCGGCGCCTCCCTGTCTCGCCGGCGCTCCTACGATGCCGCCGTGACCGACGTCGAGACCGTCGAGCGGTTCATCCCCGCTCCGCCCGCGGCGATCTTCGCCCTGATCGCCGACCCGAGCCGGCACCGCGACATCGACGGCTCGGGGACGGTGCGCGACGCGAAGGAGCCGCCGCAACGCCTGGAGCTCGGCAGCCGCTTCGGGATGTCGATGCGCATGGGTCTGCCGTACTCGATGGTCAGCACGGTCATCGAGTACGAGCCGGACCGGCGGCTGGCGTGGCAGACGACCGGGCCGACGGCCATCGGTCGCCACGTCGGCGGTCGCATCTGGCGCTACGAGCTCGAGCCCCGCGACGGCGGGACCCTGGTCAAGGAGAGCTGGGACATCACCCAGGAGTCCCCGTTCACCCGGCCGATCGTGCGCCAGGGAGCCAAGAAGACCAGGGAGAACATGGCGAAGACCCTCGAGCGGATCGAGCACCTCGTCGCCGGGTAGTGCGTTCGAACCCTTCTGTCCGATTTCACTGACAGTGGTGGACACCTCGCCTACTGTGACGCTCCGTACGGGACGGGCAACGGCGGAGAGGGCGGACCGTGGGAAGCAGGATCATGCGCATCGTCGCGATCGCGGCGATGGTGACGACGTTGTTCGGGGCGGCTCGCGCCGAGGCGGTGACGACGCCGTCGACCACGGCGCTGAGCGCCGGCGAGGTGGTCGTCGACGAGGCCGGCGGCCACGTGTTCGTGACCGCGAGCGACACCGTCGCGATCTTCGACCTCGCCGGAGATCGCACCGGCACCATCGCCGACCAGCTCGGTGCGTCGGACCTCGAGCTGCACGGCCGCACCCTCTACGTGCTCGCCGGCGCAGCGAGCCGGGTGAACACGATCGACGCCGACACCTTCGCGGTGACGGGCGGATGGAACCTCCCGGGCCTCACCAAGCCGCGGTCGCTGGCGGTGGTGGCCGGGAAGATCTGGATCACCTTCGGTTCGAACTACGGACTCGCGAGCCTCGATCCCACGAGCGGCGCCGTGCAGACCTACTCGGCTCTCGTCTACTCGGGCGCCGACGTGGCCGGAACCGATGCGCCGGCCCGTCTCTACGTCCTCCACCGAGGCGTGAGCCCGAGCAAGGTCAACGCCTTCGACATCAGCACGGGAACCCCGGTGCTGCTCGGCACCAGCCCGCACACGAACGACTGCGGCAACGGCAAGGAGCTCGCGCTCGCGCCGTCCGGCGTCGACGTCTGGACGGCGTGTGGAGCCCCGTACCAGTTCGACCGGTGGGACCGCACCGCCCTCGCCGCCCCGACGGGCGCGTACACGGCCTCCTTCTACCCGGCGGGGGTCACGGTCAGCGGTGACGGCAACGTCCTCGTGGGTGCGACCTCGACGACGGTGACGTCGCCCGACATCTGGCTCTACGACGTCGCGACCATGAATCGGCTCAAGACCATCGAGATCGGGGCCGGGAAGATCCTCGACGGCATGATCGCCACGACCTTCGACGGCAGCCGCGTGTACGCGGTCACCGATGCAGGTGTGCTGCGAACCTTCGACCTGCGGCCGACCGTCACGCAGCAGCCGGCCGGCGTCGTCGGAGACACCGCGACGACGGTCGCGGTGAACGGCACGGGCCTGGCGGACGTCACCTCGGTGACCCTCGGCGGCAGCGTGGTCCCGTTCACGGTGGTCAGCGACACGCTTCTGCGGGTCTCGGCGCCTGCACTCGACGGCGGCACCTACCCGCTCACGCTCTCGAGCCGGTGGGGCACGAGCGCGACGTCCGGCCTCGCCCAGGTCGTCGTCGTCCCACGCGTACCCGAGGCTCCTGCGGCACCGACGGTGTCCGGTGCGCCTGCCTTCGGCGTCTCGCTCCAGTGGGCCGACCCGGCGGTGGACGGTGGCGCGCCGATCACGTCGTACCGTCTGCGCACGTACCTCGGCGACGCGACGACGCCGAGCAGCGAGCAGACCCTCACGTCGACGAGCACGTCCATCGACGGCCTGCTCGCCGAGACCGGCTACCGCTTCAGCGTCGCCGCGGTCAACGCGGCCGGCGTCGGTGCCTTCTCGGCTCCGACCGACCTCGTCACCGCCGGCAGCCCGGACATCGCACCCTTCACGAACCTCTCCGCGCTGGTCGACCAGCAGTACCTCGACCTGCTCGGGCGGGTCCCGACCGCGACCGAGCGGGCCAGCTGGCTGGCGAAGCTCCGGGCCGGCGACGCGAACGCAGTCGACCTCGTCCTCGCGCTGCGCGCGACGAGCGACAACGTGAACAACGTCAACGCAGCGGCTCGCCTGTACCAGGCGTACTACGGCCGTCCAGCGACCGCGGCCGCCCTCGACTACTGGATGGCGAAGTTGCGCAAGGGCACGGGCCTCTCGGCGATGTCCACCACGCTCGCCGCGTCGGCCGAGTTCAAGGCGACCACCGGCAAGCTGACCAACAAGCAGTTCGTGACGACGACCTACAAGCGGTTGTTCGGCCGGGCCGCCAAGACCGCCTCGGTGACGCAGTGGACCGCGCAGCTCGACCAGAAGAAGAAGACCCGGGCCGTGCTGATGCTCGACTGGGCGCAGTCGGCCGAGTACGTGAAGGCGC
>JAFBAD010000023.1 GCA_019247975.1 Acidimicrobiia bacterium | reverse complement strand
CTGCTCTCCTAGGCGCCGAGGTGCTCGAGCACGGGACCGAGCGCGAGGACGGGGAAGTAGGTCAGCCCGACGACGATGATCACGACGCCGAAGAGCAGGCCGCCGAAGAGGGGGGTCCCGGTCGGGAACGTGCCGGACGACGCGGGCACCTTCTGCTTGCGGACCAGTGATCCGGCGATCGCCAGCGCCGGGATGATCAGCAGGAACCGGCCGACGAGCATCGACAGACCGAGCGTCGTGTTGTACCAGTTCGTCGCGCCGGTGAGCCCGCCGAAGGCGCTGCCGTTGTTGTTGGCCGACGACGTGAAGGCGTAGGCGACCTCGCTCAGACCGTGGGAGCCGGGGTTGAGGATCGACGCCTTGGCCGTGCGGAGCAGCACCGAGGCCGCGGTGAAGCCGAGCACGGCGACGGGCACCGCCAGGATGGAGAGCACGACGAGCTTCATCTCGGCGGCCTGGATCTTCTTGCCGAGGTACTCGGGCGTCCGGCCGACCATGAGGCCGGCGATGAACACGGCCAGCAGGGCGAAGATCAACATGCCGTACAGGCCGGCTCCGACCCCGCCGGGGCTGACCTCGCCGAGCATCATGTTGATGAGCGGCGCCATGCCGCCGAGCGGCGTCATCGAGTCGTGCGCGCAGTTCACCGCGCCGGTCGAGGTGCCGGTCGTGCTCGCCGCGAAGAGGCCGCAGCCGGCCGAGCCGAAGCGGACCTCCTTGCCCTCCATGTTCCCGCCGCCCTGGTCAGCGGTCACCGCCTGGGTGGTGCCGACCTGGTTCAGCTTGTCGCTGCCGTGCACCTCCATGCCGGTGGCGAGGGCGACCGACCCGATCCAGAGGGCGAACATCGCGGCGAACACCACCCAGCCCTGCTTCTGGTCCTTCACCATCCGGCCGAACGCGTACGTGAGCGCGAACGGGATCAAGAGGATGAGGAAGATCTGCAGGAGGTTGGTGAAGCCGTTGACGTTGAGCAGCGGGTGGGCCGAGTTGGCGTTGAGCTGGCCGCCGCCGTTGGTGCCGAGCTCCTTGATCGCCTCCTGGCTGGCGAACGGTCCGCCCGGGATCACCTGGTGCGCGCCCTCGACGGTCGTCGCGTGGGTGAAGCCGTGCAGGTTCTGGATGACGCCCTGGCTGAGCATCACGACCGTGGCGATGACCGCCAGCGGCAGCATCACGCGGACCGTGCCGCGTACCAGGTCGACCCAGAAGTTGCCGACCGTGCCGGCGCGGCGGCGGGCCAGGCCGCGGATCAGCGCGACGACCACGCAGAGACCGACGACCGGCGACACGAAGTTCTGCACGGTGAGGCCGGCCATCTGCGTGAGGTGGCTCATCGTCGACTCGCCGCCGTAGTTCTGCCAGTTCGTGTTGGTCACGAAGCTGACCGCGGTGTTCCACGCGAGCGGCACCGGCACCGCGCCGACATGGGTCGGGTTCAGCGGCAGCGAACCTTGCCCCCGCTCGATGAGGAACAGGACGAGGACCGAGAAGAGGCTGAAGGCGAGGAGCGACAGCGCGTAGATGTTCCAGCGCTGCTCCCGCTCCTCGTCGACGCCGCAGAGCCGGTAGATGGCCCGCTCGACCGGTGAGAACGCGCGGTCTCCCCACGCCCGACCCTCCCCGTACACGCCGGCCAGGTAGGGCCCGACGACGCGGGTGCCGAGGCCGACGAGGACGATGACGACGGCGAGCTGCGCCCATCCGGCTGCGGTCATCAGAAGCGCTCCGGGAACACGAGGGTGAGCACCAGGTAGGCGGTGAGGAGCACCGCGATGACCAGCCCGACCACGTTGTCGGCGGTCATCGCGCCGCTCCCACGGGTTCGGCATCGGTCGCGTCGACGTGCTCGTCGTCGACCAGCACGTGGTCGGAGTCCGGGCCGATGACCCGGTCGCAGAGGCGCACGACCCCTGCGCACAGGACGAAGAAGGCGATCGTGATGGCGATGAAGGCGATGTCGGCCACGGAGGTCGGTGTACGCCTCGGGTGGCACCCGGGGAACGGGCCTGACGTGATCCCTACGCTCCGACCAGCGATCCTTACGCCATCCTCACGCCGGAGCCGGACCGACGGGTTCAGACTGGTGGCATGGGTCGCGGCGACCTGCGCATCTACCTCGGAGCAGCACCAGGCGTCGGCAAGACCTACGCGATGCTCAACGAGGGCATCCGCCGGCTGAGCCGGGGCACCGACGTGGTCGTCGGCGTCGTCGAGACCCACGGTCGCGCCCACACCCTGGAGCAGCTGCAGGGCCTCGACGTCATCCCGCGCCGCCTCGTCCAGTACCGGGGCACGACGCTCGACGAGATGGACATCGACGCGGTGCTGGCCCGCGAGCCCGGCGTCGTGCTGGTCGACGAGCTCGCGCACACGAACGCGCCGGGCAGTCGCAACGAGAAGCGCTGGCAGGACATCGAGGAGCTGCTCAGCGCGGGCATCGATGTCATCTCGACGGTCAACATCCAGCACCTCGAAGGCCTGAACGACGTCGTCGAGGGGATCACCGGCATCCGCCAGGCCGAGACCGTGCCCGATGCGTGGGTTCGCTCGGCCGACCAGATCGAGCTGATCGACATGACGCCCGAGGCGGTCCGCCGCCGCATGGCCCACGGCAACATCTATCCGGCCGAGCGGATCGACGCGGCGCTCGGCAACTACTTCCGGGTGGGCAACCTCGCGGCGCTGCGCGAGCTCGCGCTGCTGTGGGTGGCCGACCGCGTCGACGAGGCGCTCACCGAGTACCGCGCCCGCCACGGCATCGACCAGCCGTGGGAGACCCGGGAGCGGGTCGTGGTCGCCCTGACCGGCGCGCCGGGTGGCGACGACCTGGTCCGCCGGGCCGCCCGCATGGCCACCCGCACGCAGTCCGATCTCGTCGGTGTGCACGTGCGGAGCGACGACGGCGTGCGCTCGGGCCCCGAGGGCCACCTGGACCGCCACCGTGCGCTGCTCGCGCAGCTGGGCGGCCGCTACCTCGAGGTGTCCGGCGGGGACGTGGCCGGCGCGCTCCTCGACGCAGCACGCTCGGAGGGTGCCACCCAACTGGTGCTCGGCGCGTCGCGGCGGACCCGGGTCGCGGAGCTGATCGGCGGCTCCATCGTCAACCGGGTGCTCCGCGGCGCAGGGGCCATCGACGTGCACGTGATCAGCACGCCGGCCCGCGAGCACACCCACCTCGTGCCGGCCCTCCGGGCCCGGCGGAGCACCCTTCCACCCCGGCGGCGCGCCCTCGGCTGGGTGCTCGCGGTCCTCGCGCCGATGGCGCTCGCCATCGTGCTCACCCCGCAGCGGGACGCGCTCGAGCTGTCGTCGGTGCTGCTGCTCTTCCTCCTCGTCGTCGTGGCCGTGGCCGCGATCGGCGGTGGCGGCCCGGCCCTCGTCGCCGCCATCAGCTCGTCGCTGTACGCGAACTGGTTCTTCTTCCCGCCGTTGCACACGTGGACGATCAACGAGCGCGACAACGTGGTCGCGCTCTCGGTCTTCATCGTGGTGGGCGTGGTCGTGTCGACGTTCGTGTCGCTCGTGGCGCGCCGTTCGAGCGAGGCCAACCGCTCACGGGCCGAGGCCGAGACGCTGGCCCGGCTGGCGGCGGCGGGTGCGGAGCTCGACCCGCTCAAGACGCTCGTCGAGCACCTGCGCGACACGTTCCAGCTGGCGTCGGTGAGCGTGCTCGTGCGCGAGGGTGCGTCGGTGTGGCGGGTCGAGGCGGCGGCCGGCGACCAGCCTCCGGCTGCACCGGCCGACGGGGACGAGACCGTGACGATCGGCGACGGGTTGGTGCTCGCGCTCCGGGGTGCCGCGATCCCCGCGGAGGACCGCCACATCATGCGGGCGTTCGCCAACCAGCTCGCCGCCGCGGTCGCGTCCCGGCGGCTCGCCCGGCAGGCCGAGATCGCCGACCAGCTCGGTCAGGCCGACGAGCTGCGCAACGCCCTGCTGGCCGCGGTCTCCCACGACCTCCGGACGCCGCTCGCCTCGATCAAGGCATCGGCGTCCTCGCTGCTCGCCACCGACGTCGAGTGGTCGCCCGAGGCGATCGAGAGCTTCGCGACCGAGATCGTGGAGGAGACCGACCGGCTCACCGGTCTGGTCGAGAACCTCCTCGACATGAGCCGCCTGCGGGCCGGTGCGGTGGTGGTGCGGCGCCTCGCCGTCGGGGCCGAGGAGATCGTGCCGGCCGCGCTCGAGAGCCTGGGCGACGTGGCCCGGCGCCGGCTCGTCGAGCTGGACGTGCCCGAGACCCTGCCCCGGGTGGACACCGACCCGGCCCTCGTCGAGCGGGCCCTCGTGAACCTGATCGCCAACGCGATCGCGTGGTCGCCGGCTGACGCGCCGGTCCGCATCGAGGCCGGCGCAGTCGGCTCCGACCTCCACATCCGGGTGGTCGACCGCGGTCCGGGGGTGCCGGTGGTCGACCGCGAGCGCATCTTCCAGCCGTTCCAGCGGCTCGGCGACCGCTCCAACGGGGCCGGCGTCGGTCTCGGGCTGGCCGTCGCTCGCGGCTTCGTCGAGGCTGTCGGCGGTGAGCTGTCGGCCGACGACACGCCCGGTGGGGGCACGACGATGGTCATGACCTTGCCGCTCCGCGCGCGGGTCGCACCGGTCGTGGCGGAGCCGGCGTGAGCGGCAACGGCTCCGGCGAGCGGTCGGAGGGTCGCATCCTCGTCGTCGACGACGAGCGGCCGATCCGCCGAGCGCTGGCTGCCAACCTCAAGGCCCGCGGTTACGAGGTGGACGCGGCCGGCTCCGGCGAGGAGGCGCTCGACCTCGCGGCGCGGCACCACCCCGACGTCGTGCTCCTCGATCTCGGGCTGCCCGGGATCGACGGCGTCGAGGTCATCGAAGGCCTGCGGGGGTGGAGCCGCATCCCGATCATCGTGCTGTCGGCGCGCGACGCCGAGGCGGCCAAGATCGCCGCGCTCGATGCAGGCGCGGACGACTACGTGACCAAGCCGTTCGCGATGGGCGAGCTGCTGGCGCGGGTCCGTGCCGCGCTGCGCCGGACCGTGGACGGCGACGCGCCCTCGATGATCGAGACCGCCCACTTCGAGGTGGACCTCGTGGCCAAGCGGGTGCGCCGGGACGGTGAGGAGATCCACCTCACGCCGACCGAGTGGCACATCCTCGAGGTGCTGGTCCGCAGCCCGGGACGGCTCGTCGGCCAGCGCCAGCTGCTGCAGGAGGTGTGGGGGCCGCAGTACAGCACCGAGACGAACTACCTGCGGCTGTACCTCGCCCAGCTGCGGCGCAAGCTCGAGCCGGAACCGAGCCGGCCCCGCTACCTCATCACCGAGCCGGGCATGGGGTACCGCTTCGAGCCGGGTGACCCGCCCGCCGTCCCCGACGGAGCGGTCAGCGAGGAAGCAGCTCGTACTCGGGGTTGAGGATCGCCAGCCGGCCGTGGTGCTGGCCGAGCGTGCCCCGCACCCGCACCCTCGCACCGACCTCGATCCCGGGGACCAGCGTCCGCCCGAGGAACACGATCGAGGCCGCGCCCGTCTCGTCCTCGAGCACGCACTCGAGCGTCGCGGTGCCCCGCATCCGTTGGACCCGGAGGGTCCGTATGCGGCCCTCGACGGTGGTGTGCTGCCGCCACCCGACCGAACCGATCGCCCGCACGTGCCCGTCGGCTCCCGGGTCGACGCGGCCGTTGCCGTTCGACGACCCGTCGACCGTGGCGGGCGCGGGCGCGGGCACCGCGACCGGGACGGTGATCTCGGTCGGTTCGGCCCGGGAGGTGTCGAGGTGGAACGGGACCGCGGTCACGTTGGCGTGCGGGAGCCGGGAGACCTCGCGGACGATCTCGTCCGCGGTCTGGTCGTGGAGGATGCGGTGCCAGACGCCCCGGTACTTGCGGTCCGGGAGGAGGACGCTGACCTCGGTCTGGCCGTCGGTCAGCTCGCGCGCCACCGCCTCGACCGCGGCGCGGGTGATGCGCCGGTCTGGGCACTCGACCAGGTCGAGCGGGACGTTCGAGGTGCCGTGGGCCAGCCACTCCTCGGCCAGCTGGTCGGCCGCGTGCTGGTCGATCGCGAAGTGGACCACCCGCAGCTCGTCGGGCATCACCACCCGCCCGTACTGGATCGCCCGGGCCGCCGCGAGGTCGAGCCGGTCGACGAACACGAGGACCACGTGGCGGCGCATGATCGGCGCGGCGACCGCGTCGGGCACGTCGTGCTCGAGCTGCTGCGCCTCCAGCTCGTACTGGCGGGCGAGGCGCACGAGGAACACGACCATCACCGGGACGAGGGCGATGATCACCCAGGCGCCGTGCGTGAACTTCGTGATGGCGATGACGACGTCGACGATGAGGCTGACGACGGCGCCCATGCCGTTCACCACGAGACCGAACTTCCA
>JAFBAD010000021.1 GCA_019247975.1 Acidimicrobiia bacterium | reverse complement strand
CACCGGCGGGTCGACCTCGCGCTGCAGCCGCTGCAGCGTCCAGTCACCGCCCCGCTCGACCTTCGTCGGCACGTCGGGGAGGGGGATGATCGAGCCGACCTCCTTGCCCTCGCCGGTGAAGTCGAACGACGTGACGTAGCGCTCGACGCCGTCGTGGTACGCGGACAGCGTCGTGGTGCGGACGAGCTGGATCGTCCCGTTCTCACCGACGAGTCCGCCGCACGCGGCCACCGGGCCGGCGGTGGCGATCAACACGGCCGCCACGGCGACGATGCCGACCATGAACGGGCGCGCGAAGGAAGAAGGTCGTAGCACGGTCGCTCTCCTTGACCGAAGGGGTGGAACTGCCCACGTCCGACGACGCGGACGGCGGTCTGGTTCCCGCGCCTACTTGGTCCAGAGACCGACCTCTTGCACGTGGTTGCCGTCGACCTCGGCCTGCACCAACACGTCCCGGTCGCCGTCGAGGTCGATCAGGTGCGTGCCCGGCTCCGCACCCGCCTTGCCGCACTGGCCGGAGCCGATGTGCGCGATCACCCGACCATCGGGAGTCCACCCGATCACCTCCGACTCCGGCGCGCCGCCGACCAGCTCACCGCTCTCACCGGTGACGGTCGAGATCGGCCCACCCGCAGTCGCGACCACGAACCCGGTCGGTGACTCGCACTCGCCCAACCACTGCGCAGCGATCCGCTTCCCATCCGGACTCGGCACCGCGTACCACCACCGGCCCGGCCCCATCGGCCCGGCGACCGGCCGGTCCGACGACCCGATCACACTGACGAACTGCTGCTGGCGACACACCGCGACCTTCGTTCCGCCTCCCTCGACCGGCGTATCGCAGTCCGGCACCCCCGACTCGGACGACGGTGGCACCCGCGCCGCGAGGTGCGCCCCATCGACGTCCCGCACGAGCCGGAGCGGCCACCACGGCTCGTTGCCGATCTGCAGCTCACCCGTGCCTTGGGCGACGCGGTTCCCGTCCATGTCGTAGAGGGTCAGGACGTCGGACTCGGAGACGTACACGACGATGCCTCGTTCAGGCAGCGCGTCGAACGACGCATCGACGTGCGGGGCCGGCAGCGTGGTGGTCACCGACAGCGGGCTCGACGAGGTGGCGGTCGACGGGGTCGACGACGTGGCGGAGGGCGGGGTCAGGCGCAGGGATCGGTCGTCGTCGTGCTGGCTCGCCACGATCGCGACGACCACCACGATCACCACGACGGCCATCGCGACTGCAAGGACCGCTCGGCCGGTGCCGCGCCGCGTGCGCCGCGACCGCACCTCTTCGGCACCGACGTCGGGTGCCCGCACGTCGAGCCCCTCGGCGTGGCGACGCAGGCTGTCCATCAGATCCTGGTCACGCATCGTCGGTCACCCCCATGCGGGCGCGGAGTCGGCTGAGGCCGCGGTCGAGGTGGTTCCGCAGCGTCGAGACCCGGCAGCCCATCGCATCGGCTGCGTCCTCGAGCGTGTAGCCGAAGCCGTGCACGAGGAGCACCGCCGTCCGCTGCCGCAGCGAGAGCTGCGCCAAGGCGTCGTCGAGCCCGGGCTCGGGCGTGGGATCGACCGCGACCGCCGACGCATCGGCCAACGGCGGACCGGCCCGGCGCGAGCGGCGCGCCGACGACTGCCCGACTCGGTAGAGGTAGCCGCCGGGGTTGTCCATCGCCCGGACCCGACCGAAGTGCTCCCACGCCCACGCGAGCGCGTCCGCGGTCGCCTCTCGACCGACCACGGGGCCGTACGCCGAGATCAGGGTGCGACGCAGGCGCGGCTCGACGTCGGCGACGAAGGCGCCGAACGCGGCTTCGACCTCCACGTCGCGCACCCGGCTCTCCCCCACTGCCCCAGTAGAGCCGTGAACCGCACGGATCTGTCACAGTGAGCCTCCGTGCAGGCCACCATCGATCGGCTCATCGTCGGCGACGAGCCCGAGTCGTGGGCGAACGCAGGGTTCACGGTCGACGACGACGGCATCTGCCGCATCGGCACCGTCCGCGTCGAGTTGGCCGGTCGCGCCGCAGGCAAGGGCCTCCGCCGTTGGTCGCTGCGCGACACCGAACCCCTCGACGACATCGACGGCATCCCGACCGCGACGAGCGACGAACCACCGGCCACCGGAGCGACCCACCCGAACGGCTCGCTGCGCATCGACCACCTCGTGCTCATGAGCGCAGACGGCGAGCGCACCGCGCGAGCGATCACGGCAGCGACCGGTCTCGACGTGCGTCGCACCCGTGAGACCGGCACGTACGGCGCGCCGATGCTCCAGCGCTTCTTCCGCATGGGCGAGGTCGTGCTCGAGCTGATCTCGGCGGCCGAGCCGTCCGAGGGACCGGCCCGGTTCTTCGGGATCGCGGTCGACGTCGAGGACCTCGATGGCCTGCACGACCTCTACGGCGACCGCCTCGGCGCGGTGAAGGAGGCGGTCCAGCCCGGGCGGCGCATCGCCACCCTGCGCCACAAGGACCTCGACCTGTCGGTGGCGATCGCCTTCATGTCGCCGGGCGCGGCCTCGGCCTGACGGGGCCGCTGGTACCGTCGCCTTCCCATGCTCGACCACGTCTTCACCGATGCCATCGGTGCACTGCGGGACGCGATGGAGCAGGCCTTCCTCGAGCGCCAGGCCTTCGAGGAGCGGTTCCAGGCCGACGTGCTCCTCGGCGACCTGACCTGGGAGACCTCCTACAGCCTCCCCGGCGAGGGGCTGCCACCCCGGGCGAGGGCCGACATCAGCCTCGACTGGCCGACCTGGGCGCAGAGCTCGTACCGCTCCTGGTACATCGGCGAGCCCTTCGAGGAGCCGCCCCGCATCGAGATCGAGATCGTGATGCGGGTCCAGCGCCTGGCCAAGGCACCCGACCCCGCCGCGGTCGTGGCCGTGCTCCCGGGCCACAGCTCACCGATCGGCGAGGAGCGCCTGGTTCGCTCACCGCCGACGGTCGAGACCATCCACGACGAAGGCTTGTCCGAGCTCGAGTACGCGGTCGAGGTCAGCTACGAGGGCAGCTACGAGCTCTCCGAGGAGGTGCTCGCCGACGGCTCCGTCCTCGACGACCACTTCGCGGCCATGGGCGGCTGGATCGCGTCCACGCTCGTGCGCCTCGGCGATCTCAAGTTCGAGTTCCGGCCGGCCATGGACGACGACGAGGGCTGACGCCACCCGCATGGCCACCACGGCGGTGCCCACCGAGGCGGACAAGGGGCGCAGCGGACGGATCGCGCTGATCGTCTTCGCGATCGCGATCGCCCTCGCGTTCCCGCTGATCCTCTACCTCGGTTCGTTCAGTTGGTTCCTGCGCGACGAGTGGCTGTTCCTGGCGGGACGCAAGCTCGGTTCGCTCAACGACCTCTTCCGTCCGCACGCACGGACCCACTGGTCGACGCTGCCGATCATCTGGTACCGGCTGGCGTTCCGGATCGTCGGCCTCCGCAGCTACCTGCCGTACCAGGCCGCGGTGGTCGCGCTGCACCTCGCGATCGTCGTGCTGCTGCGCGCGGTGATGCGCCGAGCGGGCGTCGGCCCGTGGATGGCGACGGTGGGCGCAGCACCGTTCATCCTCTTCGGCCCCGGGTCGCAGAACATCCTGTGGGCGTTCCAGGTCGGCTTCACCGGGTCGATCGTGCTCGGGCTCGTGCAGCTGCTGCTCGGCTCGCACGAAGGCGACGTCGACCGGCGCGACCTCCTCGGCATCGGCGCGGGTGTGCTCGGGCTGATGTGCTCGGGCGTCGGCGTGACGATGGTCCTCGTCGTC
>JAFBAD010000144.1 GCA_019247975.1 Acidimicrobiia bacterium | reverse complement strand
CCCGGTTCCAGATCATCTGGGTCATCGGGGCGCTGCTCGGCCTGATCGCGTTCCCGCTCTGGGTCGGGTTCCTCCTCGTCGCCCTCGGCGCCGGCATCGCCGCGTTCCTCTACGGCATCGGCTCGCTGGCGTGGCGGCACCGCACCGGCGCGCAGCGGTCCAAGGCGACCGAGACGGCGGTGGTCATCGACGACCGGATCAACGAGGTCCAGGAGGCGGCCAAGCGGGGCCTGCGCCGGTCGGGGCGGCGGATCTGGAACCGGATCCTCGAGCGGGACGCCGCCGGTCAGCCGGTCGCGGTTCCCGCGCCCCCAGCACCTCCGGCGAGTCCGGTCGACACCGACATCGACGCGCCGGTCCACTGGGCCGACGACGAACCCACCACCCTCGGGCCCTTCCCCCCGCCGCCGCCCGACCGGGTCGACCGCCCGAACTGAGCTCCGAGAGGCTCAGTCCTCGGGGAGCTCGATGCGGGCCAGCCAGAGCCCGGGGGCACCGACCTCGGCCGGGGTCGGCAGCTCCCGCTCGGAGCGCCACAGGCGGTCGAGGCCTTCCGTGCCGGCCCGCTCGACGACGCCGTCGACGAACGCCGCGCCGCGGTCGTAGCGGTCCTGGGTGAGGTGGAGGCCGAACATCCGCTCGACGAACCGGTCGGCGTCGGACGACTCGACCCGCCGGCGCCGGACCGCCTCGGTGACCATGCCGTAGGAGCTGACGAGGTTCTCGCCCATGCGATCCATCACGTGGTCGACGTAGCCGACGATGACCGTCACCAGCGCGTCGAGCTGGCCGAGGAGCTGCTCCTGCTCGGGTGAGCGCCGGGCTCCGAGCAGGATCTCGGGGTCGGAGAACAGCTGCTGGATCCCCTGCAGGTCGCCCACGGCCGACGGGTCGAGCTCCATGTCCGACATGCGGTCCTCGAGTGCCCGCGGGTCGGGCCGGAAGCCGGCCACGAACTCCGCGATCAGCTCCTCGAGGCGCCGGCGGACGTGGGGCACGCCGATCACCGCGTGGTGCGCGATCTCGTGCAGGCAGACCCAGAGCCGGAGGTCGTTGGCCGGCAGGCTCCACTCCTCGCCGAACGCGTCGATGGTCGGCACGACGAGCATCAGCTCGTCGCTCGCCGGGCGCGGGATCGGCAGGTCGTACTGCCCGAAGCTGCGGGTCGCGAGGTGGCCGATCATCGAGCCGGCCGTCATCCCCATCATCATCGGGGTGAGGAACTGCATCACGTTGCCGAGCCAGGCTGCGGTCGGGTCACCCGCCGGGTCCTCGAACGGGTCGACCTCGGTGCCCGGCGGTTCCGAGCCGGGGCCGGCCTGGCCGAGCGAGGTCGCGAGCCGCTCGAAGAGCGGCCGGTACGCGTCGAGGGTCGCGCTCACCCAGCGGGTGCGGGTGACCGGTTCGATCGTGAGCGGCCGGCCGGTGACCGACGTCGGCAAGCCGGTGGTCGACGACACGTGGAGGTCCGCCACCCGGGCGAGCTGCTCGAGCTGGAAGCGGTCGGCCGGGTCGACGTTCGGCTCCGACACGCCGCCCGAGGCGATCGAGTACGCGAGCTGGCGGGCCGCATCCCACGAGATCGGGCCCTGCTGCTGGATCAGGCGGGCCAGGTCGCCGAGGAACGGCATCCCTCGGAAGGGGTCCTCGGATCCGAATGGATCGTCCGGTGCCACGGTGGGCATGGTATGCGGGTGGGTCAGGAACCCGACCGCGGCGAGCCGGACAACCCCGGACGACAGCGCGGCGTGATCGTCGTCACCGGCGCCGCCGGAGCGCTGGGCCGCCGCCTGTGCGCCCGCCTGGCGTCCGATCCATCCGTCGACGCCGTGATCGCGCTCGACCGCGACGCGGTGCCCGCGGGGGACCGCCCGATCGACCTCCTGACCGACGACGTCAAGGAGCGCTTCGACGGCGCGAGGACCGTGATCCATCTCGCCTCGGCCTTCGGTCCGGCGGTCGACGACGACCCCGAGATCGTCGCAGCGGCGGACGTGGAGATGGCCAGACGGGTGCTCGACGCCGCCGCGACGACGGGCGCGGAGCACGTCGTCATGTTGTCGTCAGCCACCGTGTACGGCGCTTGGGCCACCAACCCGGTGCCGCTGACCGAGGACGCACCGCTGCGCCCGGATCCGGGCCTGGCGTTCGCGGTGCAGAAGGCCGAGATCGAGCGGCTGACCGTCGAGTGGCGCGACCAGCACCCGGGCGTCGCGGTCACCGTGCTGCGTCCCGCGACCCCGGTTGCGGAGGGTCACATCGGGTGGCTCGGCCGCGCGCTGCGGGCGGCCGGCGAGGTGCGCAGCCCCGACGACGACCCGCCGGCGCAGTTCCTCCACCTCGACGACCTGACCAGCGCGATCGAGCTCGCCTCGGAGCAGCGCCTCGACGGCGTCTTCAACGTCGCGCCCGACGGCTGGCTCACCCCGACCGAGTTCCGCGAGCTCGCCGGCGGCACCGCCAAGGTGCGGGTGCCCCGCTGGGTGGTCGACCGGTTGACCGACGTGCGCTGGCGCCTGCGCCTCGGCGCAGCGCCGCCGCCCGGCGTGCTCGCCTACGCGCGCGGCGCGTGGGTGGTCGCGAACGACCGGCTCAAGGCGGCCGGGTGGGAGCCGGTGGTCGGCAACGACGAGGCCTACGTGGGCGCGGTGCCCGCCGGACCGCTGGCCACGCTCAGCCCGCGACGTCGCCAGGAGCTGGCGCTCGGCGCGTCCGGCGCGCTCGCGGCCGGCGCGGTCGCCGGCTCGGTCGCGCTCGTCCGCCGAGCCCGGCGCCGCTCTCGCTGACCCCCCAACCCGAAATTGGCCACGTTCGCCGCGCATGGCGCGGCGAACCGGGCCAATTTCCGTCGTGGGGGGTGGATGGGACCCGGGTGCGGCTAGTGCTGCTTCTCGCCGAGGGTCTCGGTGAGGGTCTTGCGGGCGCCGGCGCGCATCACCACCACGCCAATCTGCTCCCCGGGTCGATGGGACTTCATCGTCCCGCCGAGCTCGTCCATGGTGCGCACCGCGCTCGAGCCGAGCCCGATGATCACGTCGCCTTCACGCAAGCCGGCGGCCTGGGCCGGACCGTCGGGGGCGACCTCGTCGATGCGCACGCCGCCGTCGACGCCGAGGTCGTCGGCCCGCTCCTCGTCGATCGCCGTGCCCCGGATGCCCAGCCACGCGGACCGCACCCGACCGTGCTCGAGCAGGTCGAGTCCGACCAACCAGGCGGTGCCGATCGGGACCGCGTAGCCCATGTCGCCCTCGGTCGGGATGTGCAGGCTGATGCCGCTCAGCCGACCGTCGGGGCCGACCAGCGCGCCACCGTCGGCCTCGGCCGGCACCGGCTTGTCCGTCTCGATGAGGCCCCACAGCGGCGTGGATCCGTCGTGCGCTGTTCGGTCGAGCGAGCTCACCACCCCGGACACGACGGACGGCTCGGCCTGCGGTTGCGCACGACCCGACAGCGTGACCGCGAGGTCGCCCGGCTTGGGTTCCGACGACGCGCGGTCGAGCGCGGTGAGGTCGGTCGCCGGCACCTTCAGCACCGCGAGACCGGTTCCTGCGTCGCTTCCGGCGACCACGCCGGTTAGCACCCGGCCGTTGGGGAGCACGACCCGCGCACTGGTGGCGTGCCCGACCAGCGCCTCGGAGGTGATGAGCGCGCCGTCCGATCGCATGACGACCGCGGAGCCGACCCGCCTCGTCGCGCCTTCCAGCACCTCGATCTGGGCGACGGCAGCTGCCGCACCGGTGACGACGGCGCGCACGGTCTTCGGGCTCGGCACGGTGGTGGCCGCGGAGAGCTGTGCGGTGGCGACCGGCGTCTGGCGCTCGATGACGCGCGGCGACAACGACCCGGTGAGGGCGAGGGCGGTGACCGCTACCGCGGCACCGGCGAGGCCGGCGACGACCGCGACCGCCAGCATCGGGCGCCCGGCCTGCGACGCCGAGGCCGAGGCGAGGGCGGCACGGCGCGACGCACCGACCTCCGACGGGTGACGCCAGAGTCGGTCCTCGGGTGGAAGCGGGCCCCCTTCGTTGCCGAGGTCGTCCTCGAACACGGGTCACGACACTACCGACGACCTCTTTCGAGGTGACCGCGGCCCCGCCACCTTCCCACCGGCGCGCGCGACGCCAATGGGATCGGCTCTGCCTTCTTCCCTAGCATGGGCCGGTGACCCTGCCCGCACCGTCGATCGACACCTGGGTCGGCGTGGCGGATGAGCCCCTGCCCGCCGCGTCCGTCGACGCCTGGGTGCGCGGCCCCGATTGCGGCGCGGTGGTCACCTTCACCGGCATGGTGCGCGATCACGCCGAAGGTCGCGCCGGGGTCACGGCGCTGAGCTACGAGGCCTACGAGGAGCACGCGACATCGCGCATCGCCGACGTCGTGGCGGAGGCCCGCCGGCGCTGGCCGGCCGTCCGTCGCGTGGCTGCGGTGCACCGCATCGGCGACCTCGCGGTGGGCGACGACGCGGTCATCGTCGCGGTGGCCAGCCCGCACCGGGGCGAGGCGTTCGCGGCCGCCGAGTACGTGATCGACACGGTCAAGGAGACGGTTCCCATCTGGAAGCGCGAGACCTGGGCCGACGGGCAGAGCTGGGGCGTCGACGCGCACGCCATCCGCGAGGTCGGCGTGCGTGAGGACGCGTCGCGATGAGCGCGCTCGTCTTCCTCGGCGTCGCGCTGCTGGTGAGCCTGGTCGGCATCGCGATCATGGCGCTGCGGGCTCGGCAGCCGACCTCGCTCGAGTCCGGCATCGACGCGTTCAAGCGTGAGATGGACGCGCTCTCACCCGAGCAGGAAGCACGGCGCCAGGCGCACCGCGACGCGCGGAGGCGCTGAGTGGCCCGCGACCTCGCCATCGACCTCGGCACCGCGAACACGCTCGTCTACGCGAAGGGTCAGGGCATCGTCCTCAACGAGCCCTCGGTCATCGCGCTGAACCAGCAGAGCGGCGACGTGCTCGCCATGGGCCACGAGGCGTGGCAGATGATCGGCCGGACGCCCGGCTACATCGTCGCCGTGCGCCCGCTCCGCCAGGGCGCCATCACCGACTTCGACATCACGCAGCGCATGATCCGGCTGCTGCTGCAGCGCGCGGGGGTGAGCCGGTTCAACCGCCCTCGCGTCGTCATCTGCGTGCCGTCGGCGATCACCGAGGTGGAGCGCCGCGCGGTCACCGAAGCGGCGCGTCGAGCCGGCGCGGCGGACGCGCAGCTGATCGAGCAGCCGATGGCCGCGGCGATCGGTGCGGGCCTCTCGATCAACGAGCCGCTCGCCAACATGGTCATCGACGTCGGCGGCGGCACGTCGGAGACCGCGCTCATCAGCCTCGGCGGCGTCGTCGCGCTGCAAGCGGTCCGGGTCGGTTCGTTCGACATCGACGCGAGCATCCAGACCTACATCCGCCGCGAGTACGGCATCGCGGTGGGCGAGCGCACCGCCGAGGACATCAAGGTCGCGATCGGCTCGGCGTGGCCGGTGCAGGACGAGGTCAAGGCCGAGGTGCGCGGGCGCGACCTCATGAGCGGCCTGCCGAAGAACGTGATCCTCGACCCGGCCGAGGTGCGGGACGCGATCGACGAGCCGATCAGCGCGATCGTCGACTCGGTGATCGCCTGCCTCGGCGAGGCACCGCCCGAGCTCGCGCACGACCTCATCGTCCGCGGCATGTACCTGGTCGGCGGGGGCGGGATGCTCAAGGGGCTCGCGCAGCGGATCGCCAACGAGACCGAGATCCCCGTCTACCTCGTGGAAGCGCCCCTCGAGTGCGTCGTCCTCGGCGCCGGCCGCTGCATCGAGGCCTACGACCAGCTGCGGGTGATGTTCATGGGCGCCCGTACTTGATCTGAGCTCGGGCGCTCGCTTCGCTCGCTACTCGCTCCTGCTTCGCAGATCCGGGTCGCATCGCAGCCGCTGCTCCGCCTGGCGGACTGCGCAGCCTGACGATCGCGTGACGGCGGCCACACGGTATGTCCGTTTCTGCTTGACTGACGCCGCGATGGGCCTTCTCCGGGGTACCGCATGGCGCTGCTGAGCGTCGAGGACGTCGGCGTGCGCTTCGGTGGCGTGGTCGCGCTCGACGGTCTCTCCTTCACGGTCGATGAAGGAACGATCTGCGCGCTCATCGGTCCCAACGGGGCCGGCAAGACGACCCTGTTCAACGTGCTGAGCCGCCTCTACCAGGCGACGACCGGTGCGGTGACCTTCGACGGCCAGAACCTGCTGGCCGTGCCCTCGCACCGCATCGCCGAGCTGGGCATGGCCCGTACGTTCCAGAACCTGGCCCTGTTCCCGGCGCTCACGGTCCTCGAGAACGTGATGACCGGCGCGCACTCCTCCGGCAAGGTCGGCTTCACCCGGGCCGCGCTGCGCATCGGCGTCGGCTCCGAAGAGCGGCGCATGCGCGCGCAGAGCCACGAGATCCTGCAGCGGCTCTCGCTCGACCACCTGGCCGACCGGCCGTGCGGCGGCCTTCCCTACGGCACGCTCAAGCGCATCGAGATCGCCCGCGCGCTCGCGCTGTCGCCCCGGTTCCTCATGCTGGACGAGCCGGCCGCCGGTCTCACCCACAGCGAGGTCGACGAGCTCGGCGCGGCGATCAAGTCGATCCGCGACGACTTCTCGCTCACGGTGCTGCTGGTCGAGCACCACATGGCGATGGTCATGCAGATCTCCGACCACGTGGTCGTCATGGACTTCGGCCGCAAGATCGCCGACGGTCCGCCCGAGGTCATCCGCAACGACCCGGCGGTGATCAAGGCCTACCTCGGGGCGAGCGCCTGATGGCGTTGCTCGAGATCGAGGGCCTCACGGGCGGCTACGGCCCGGTCCAGGTCCTGCACGAGCTCGATCTGGAGGTCGGCGACGGCGAGGTCGTCGTCGTGCTCGGGGCCAACGGGGCCGGCAAGACCACGACGCTGCGGGCGATCTCGGGGATGATCTCGGCCAAGGGCCGGATCACGCTCGGCGGCACGTCGATCGTCGGCAAGTCACCGGAGCGGGTGGCCCGGCTGGGCGTGGCCCACGTGCCGCAGGGTCGGGGCACGTTCACCGACCTCACCGTGGAGGAGAACCTCCGCCTCGGCGGCTACGCCCGCAAGGGCGGGGTGGCCGAGGACGTGCAGCGCTGGTTCACGACCTTCCCGCGGCTCGAGGAGCGGCGCACGCAGCAGGCCGGCAACCTCAGCGGCGGCGAGCAGCAGATGCTCGCGATCGCCCGCGGGCTGATGTCGCGTCCCCGACTGCTGCTGCTCGACGAGCCGTCGCTCGGGCTCGCGCCGCTCATCACGCAGGACCTGTTCCAGCGGCTGTCGGCCATCAACGAGGAGATGGGGACGGCCATGCTCATCGTCGAGCAGAACGCCAACCTCGCGCTCGCGATCGCGAAGCGGGCGTACGTGCTCGAGACCGGTTCGATCATCAGCAGCGGCCCGGCGAGCGAAGTGCAGCAGGACGACGCCGTTCGCAAGGCCTACCTGGGGTACTGACGTGGCTCTCTTCCTCTCCCAGCTCTTCATCGGCATCGGCAACGGGGTCGTCTACGCCTCGGTCGCGCTGGCCCTCGTCCTCATCTTCCGCACCACGGGCATCTTGAACTTCGCCCAGGGCGAGATGGCCCTCTTCTCGACGTACATCACCTGGAAGTTCACCGATCACGGCATGCCGGTGGTGCTGGCGATCATCCTCTCGATGGCGATCTCGTTCATCGGCGGGATGATCATCGAGCGGGTGCTGATCCGGCCGGTGGAGTCCGCCTCGCCGCTGACGATCGTGATCGTCACGCTCGGCATGTTCCTCGCCATCAACTCGCTCGCGCAGCTCATCTTCGGGACGGGCGAGAAGCAGCTCCCGAGCCCGTTCCCTTCGCACCGCTACCACGTGCTCGGCACGACGCTCACCGCCCAGACGATCGGTCTGGTCGCGGTGCTCGCGGTGGAGTGCCTCGTGCTGTACATCCTGTTCCAGCGCACGAAGATGGGCCTTGCGTTCCGCGCGGTGGCGAACAACGTCGAGTCGAGCCGGCTGGTCGGCATCAACAGCGGGCTGATGCTGATGCTCGGCTGGGGGATGGCGGCCGCGCTGGGCGCGTTGGCCGGCGCGATGGTCGTGCCGACGCAGCCGGCGCTCGTGCCCTCGAGCATGCAGTCGGTGCTGGTCCTGAGCTTCGCGGCCGCGGCGCTCGGTGGCTTCGACAGCCCGCTCGGAGCGGTCGTCGGCGGCCTGGTCGTCGGGGTGGCCGACGCCATGACCCACCAGTACATCGACGGGCTCGACCAGATCGAGCTGGTCGTGCCGTTCGCGCTGATCCTGCTCGTGCTGCTCTTCCGACCGAACGGCCTGTTCGGCAAGACCGTGGTCGAGAGGGTCTGACGCGATGACCGACATCGCCGCGACCGACAGCGTCGAGATCGCGCCGCCCCCGGCTACCCGACCCGGCGGCCTCAGCCGGCAGACGGTCATCGTGCGCGTCGTCATCGGCATCGTCCTCGCCGCGGTCGCGCTCTACATCCCGCAGTACTACGGATCGACCACGACCAAGCTGTTCGCCGAGGCGATCTACCTGGCCGTCGCCGCGATGGGCCTC
>JAFBAD010000063.1 GCA_019247975.1 Acidimicrobiia bacterium | reverse complement strand
CGAACTCGCCGCGGCGCCGACGGACCGACGTCACGAGGACGTGGGCGAGGCTCGAGACCGCGAGCAGGACCAGGAAGGCGACGAGGATCGCCGGCACGCTGCGCACCCGCTTCAGATTGGTCAGCTCCGGCGGGACGTCCGCAGGCTCGATGTCCCGGTCGGTCTTGCCCATGGTCTGTTGGAGGTGGGCCTGCGCTGCGTGCACGTTCACCCCGTCCCGCCAACGGATCGCCGCGACCTGCTCCGGGCCTTCTTGCTTCTCGAAGTCGGTGGCCGGTGCGATCGCACGGAACGCCCCCGGCGTGGCCCAGAGCCCCTCCGTGAAGCCCGAGTGCACCTCGTTGGGGAACAACGCCTCGCCGACGATCGTCAGCTTGCGCGTGCCCGTCTCGGACACCTTGACCGTGTCACCGATGCCGACGTCGAGCTGCTTGGCGGTGGCCGGCCCGATCGCTACCTCGCTGTCCGACGCCGGAGCCCGGCCCTTCACGGTCACGAGTGCGACATCGCCTCGAACCGGCTTGCTGTCGAACAGGGGCACACCTGCGCCGTTCGCGTCGACGATGCTCCGGCCCAGGATCGAGATGTCGCTCGCGTCGCGCTGCGCCTTCAGCGCGGCGACGAACTGCGGCGACAGCGTGTCGACCTCGTGCGAGTAGTCGGCGCTCCCCGCAGCCACGGTCATGTCCCACGTGACGCCGGCCCGTTGCGGGTTGGCCAGTGCTTCGTCGAGGCCGTGCGCGATCGTGAACGTGCCGACGATGCCCAGCACGCCGGCGATCGCACCGAGCAGCGCAGGCCGCACCGGCACGGTCCGCCTCCCGCGCCCGGGCTCGAACGCCATCGTCGTGCCGAGACCGATCGACACGGGCGCGGCGCGACGTAGGGCCACCCCGACCGAGCTCGGCGTGCTGGCTCCCTCGCTGTCCAGGCGTCCGCTGCGCCGCCACGCCACGACCGTGGCGCCACCGAGGAGCAGGACGACCAGGGCGAGCACGCCCGGTAGCACGACGACCCAGTCGATGTGCACCCCGACATCGGGATCGACGCTGCGGGCGAAGCCGATCGGGAACCGCGGCGACAGCACGAGCGTGCCGATGAACGCGACCGGCACTGCGACGGCGGGTACGAGCACGTGGGGCAGCACCGCGGCGAGCGTCCGGTTGCCGCGCGTGAGCCCGAGACCTCGCAACACGAGCGCGTCGTCGTCGATCGTCGAGGCCGAGCGGGACAGTGCCTGGCCCACGAACACGATCGCGGCAATCGCGGCGGCGATGCCGAGCAGGAGCTGCGCGAGGCGTTCGACGGAGATCGCGGTGCTGACGCGACGCTCGACCGAGTGGAGGTCGAGGACCGGTGTCCCCGGGGCGAGGAGACGACCCGCATCGCGACGGAGCTTGTCCATGTCCGTCGCAGGGTTGCGGACCTTGACGTGCGCGTTGTCGATGCGGCCCAGCTGCGCGCCGTACTTGTCGCCGGTACCCGGCGACAGGAAGACGAGACCACCGGTGAAGAGGAACTGGCTCGGCTCGCGGATGACGCCGACGACCTTGAGCTCGAGCTTCGCTCCCTTGGGCAGACCGACGCTCACGTGCTGCTGGTCGTACGCCTGGAACGGCACCGTGTCGCCGACGGAGATGTGGTACCCGCGAGCCGCGTCCTCGTCCACGACCACCTCGCCGACCGCGGCCGGGCGGAACATCCGGCCCTTGATGACGACCGGACGCTCGAGGCTCTCGAGCCACCCGCCGTGGCGCGCCGGCATCATGAACAGCGTCTGGCCCGGAGGTGATCCCGGCGACGTCCCGAACACGAGGCTCCAGGGCGCGACCGTCTTCACGTACGGCAGAGCCCGCATCTTCGACCAGTCGTAGATGCCAGGCCTGGACTGGCTCGGGAAGATGACCGCGTCAGCGCCGTCGGTGCGGGCCCGGAGGCGCCCGAAGGCGGTGTCGGCCCGCCGCGATCCCGCCACCGCGGCGATCGCGAGCGACGCGCTCAGGCCCGCGAGCAGGCCGAGGACGACGAGCGACCGCCACCGACGGCGGAGGTCGGACCGCGCCCACATCCGCGCGCCCAGCGAGCCCGCGGACGTCCCCACACCGGAGAAGGTACGTCGGGCCGACGCCGGCGGTGAAGGGTGCTGTCCCCCGCCGGGTCAGGGTGCTACCACTCGCTGCGCCGGCGGTCGGTCAGGTGAGCACGCCGTCGAGGATCAGGATGATCCCGAAGATCACGAAGAGGACGGCCGCGCCGATCCGCACGACCCGCTCGGGGAGACGGGTGCCGAGCTGCTGGCCGACGACGATCGCGAGGCCGTCGGCCGCCACCATCCCGACCGTCGAGCCGAGCCAGGTGCCGAAGGCGCCCTCCCGGGTGGCGAGGGTGATCGTGGCCAGCATCGTCTTGTCGCCGAGCTCGGCCAGCATGAAGGTCAGGCCGATGGCGGTGATCGTGGCGATCGTCCCTTTGCGTCCGGCCCCCTCGGCCGCCTGCTCGTCGTCCTCGTCGAGCTTGTCGCCCCGCAGGGTCCACGCCGCGAAGGCCAGGAAGGCGATGCCTCCGACGATCGTGATGCCCCGGGTCGGCAGGTGGTCGGCGACCAGGCGGCCGATGGCCACGGAGGCGCCGTGGATGAGGCCGGTCGCCACGGTGATGCCGACGAGGACCTGCCACGCCTTGAACCTCGTGGCGAAGGCCAGCGCCATCAGCTGGCTCTTGTCGCCCAGCTCGGCCACGAAGATGACGCCGAAGCTGATCAGGAACGCGTGCACGGGCCTCCTGACGCTACCGGCGGCTCCCGCCTCCCTACCCATCCGCGACCCGCGCCCACCGACGATGTTGCATGGGTCCCCGTGGCGGCCCGCACCTACGTGCTCGACACCTCCGTGCTGCTCTCGGATCCGAAGGCGCTCGAGCGCTTCGAGGAGCACGACGTCGTGCTCCCGATCGTGGTGCTGATGGAGCTCGAGGCGAAGCGGCACCACCCCGACCTGGGCTGGGCGGCCCGCGAGGTGCTGCGCACGCTCGAGCGCTTCCGGGTCGAGCACGGCAGCCTCACCGAACCGATCGCGGTCACCGACCGGGGCGGATCGATCCGGGTCGAGCTCAACCACCAGGACCGCGCGCTGCTGCCCGACGCGCTCCGTTCGGACGACAACGACCACCGCATCCTCGCGGTCGCCCGCAACCTCGCGGTCGACGGCCGCCACGTCACCGTCGTCACGAAGGACCTGCCGCTGCGGCTGAAGGCGAGCATCGCCGGGCTCGACGCGGACGAGTACCGCAACGAGCAGCTCGACCACGAGGACTGGACCGGGTTCACCGAGCTCGCGGTCGACCAGGCGGTGATCGACGAGCTGTTCGACGAGCGGGTCGTCGATCTCGACGCGGCGCGCGACCTGCCCTGCAACACCGGCGTAGCGCTGTGCAGCGGATCGCAGTCAGGCCTCGGCCGGGTGCACGCCGACAAGCGGGTGCACCTCGTCCGGGGCGACCGGTCGCTGTTCGACCTGCGGGGCCGCAGCGCCGAGCAGCGGGTCGCGCTCGACCTGCTCGCCGATCCCGAGGTCGGCATCATCAGCCTCGGCGGCAAGGCCGGCACCGGCAAGAGCGTGCTGGCCCTGGCGGCCGGTCTGGACGCGGTGCTCGAGCAGCGGACGCAGAAGCGGGTCGTCGTCTTCCGCCCGCTGTTCGCCGTCGGTGGCCAGGACCTCGGCTACCTGCCCGGCGACCGCGACGAGAAGATGGCGCCGTGGGGTGCCGCGGTCGTCGACGCGCTCGACGCGATCGCCGGACCCGCCGTGGTGGAGGAGGTGCTCGAGCGCGGCCTGCTCGAGGTGCTCCCGCTCACCCACATCCGCGGCCGGAACCTCAGCGACACGTTCGTGATCATCGACGAGGCGCAGAACCTCGAGCGTCCGGTCCTCCTCACGGCGCTCTCCCGGCTGGGCGAGGGCAGCCGCGTGGTGCTCACCCACGACGTCGCGCAGCGCGACAACCTCCGGGTCGGACGCCACGACGGCATCACGTCGGTCATCGCCGCGCTCGCCGGCCACCCGCTCTTCGGTCACGTCACGCTGCACCGCTCCGAGCGCAGCCCCATCGCCGCGCTCGTGACCGCCCTGCTCGATCCCCCGAACTGACCGCGCCGGGCCCCCGGAGAAGTGGGCATCCACCGGCGCGCGCGACCGCTTCCATAGCCTCGATCGGGCCGACGGGAGGAGCGGAGTGGGTCACCGACCGATCGTGTACGGCCTCGACATCGAGACCGACACCACTGAGAACGGCCTCGACCCCCGGGTCGCCGCCGTCATCACGGTCGCCCTCTCGGCACAGGGCATCGACGAGGTGTTCACCGGGCGCGAGTCGACGATCCTCTTCGACGTCGACCAGCGACTGAAGGAGCTCCCGGCCGGCGTCATCGCGACGTGGAACGGCGCCGCCTTCGACCTGCCGTTCCTCGCCGACCGGGCCGCCGTCCACCGCATGGACCTCGGGCTCCGCCTCCAGCTCGACCCCGGCCTGGCAATGCGCCGCGCCCCGCTTCCGGGTCACCAGGGCGCCTACCGCGGCGCCTGGTACCAGCACGGCCACCTCGACGCCTATCGCCTCTACCGGGGCGACGTCGGGCCCAGCCTGCGGGTGTCGTGCTCGCTCAAGTCGATCGCACGGCTGGTCGGGCTGTCGCCGGTCGAGGTCGACCGCGAGCGCATCCACGACCTGTCGAACGAGGCGCTGCACGCGTACGCCTCCTCCGACGCCCGCCTGGCGCGGGTGCTCACCGAGCGGCGCTGGGCCACCGCCAGCCGCTTCATCGACCGCCTGGTCATCCCGGCCGGTCGTCGTTCGGCCATCGCGTAGCTGTGCCAATCTGATCGGCAGGCCGTCCTGGCCGGCCGGTGTCACAGCCCCGCGCTACCCAGGACGATGAGGCTCGCGATCCCTCACCCCGCCGGGGTCCGATCGCCGGACGTGCCCCGTGCGCCTGGAGGGTCCCATGCGACCCGAGCCCCCTCTCGTCTTCCACCCGTCGTCGTTCGCCGACCTCCCCCTCGACCTGCTCATCGACCGCATCGACGGCGGCCTCGGCGACGACGCCGGGTTCCTCGTCACGCTGCGGGGCATCCGCACCGGCCTCGAGCTCGGGATCCGGCCGCTCGAGGGCGAGCACCCCGTCGACGCCCTGCTCGGCTTCCGTGCGCCGCCGGAGGTGGATGCCCTCGGCGTCGTCGTGTCCGGAACCGCCCACCACCTCGGCCCGCCCGCGGACCCGGGCGACCGCGACGACCTGGCCGCGCTACCGGGCGGCCGGGTCCGGATCATCCAGATCCACGCCCGCGACGGCCGCTCCGCGTCGCGGCTGCGCAGCATCGGCACCGACCCGCCGCCGGTGGTCGACACGGTCGCGGCCGACGGCGACGTGGCCGACTGCGTGCGCCGGGCGCTCGACCTGCCGACCCCGCCGCCTCCCCACCCGCCGGTCGTCTGGTGGGCGATCGACTGGCTCGACGCGCTGCTCGACCACGCCTGCCGCGACCCGAGCCGGCGCTGGACGTGGCGCGACGTGGCTGCGCTCCACCCGCTGGCCGGATCGCACCCACCCGACAGCCCGTCGTCGTTGGTCGCCACCGTCGGCGAGCGCAGCGAGGGCCTGGCGTGGTCAGGGCTGCGGCTCGCCGCCGCGGACGCCGCCCTGGCCGCCGAGGGCCCGCCGTGCCCGATCGGGCCCGACCTGGCGGCCTGGATGGACGACGGCATGTTCGCCCGCTGGCTCCTCGGGTCGCGCCCCGAACCGGTCGACGTCGTGGTCGACCTCGT
>JAFBAD010000385.1 GCA_019247975.1 Acidimicrobiia bacterium | reverse complement strand
CCGCCGAGCCGAAGGCAAAACCGACCGCGAGATCAAGCGATGCCTCAAGCGCTACATCGCCCGCCAGCTCTACCGACAACTCGAACCCGCCGCTTGACAAACATAGGAGCGTCAATACCGGTCGGATTCCGACCGGTATTGCCTTCGAACGTCAGCCGCAGTGGTCCTGCGGGGGCGGGAGGTCGAGGGCCGGGTTGCGGTCGAAGAAGCCGACCGGCTGGAGCAGGAACCCGGTCAGCTCGACCGGCATGACCGGCCAGTCCTCGGGCCGGGGGACGTGGGTGACGCCGAAGCTGTACCAGAGCACAACGTCGGTGTCGGTGAGCGGTCGGTCGGCCTGCGTCCAGGTCGGCAGGCCCTCGCCACCCTGGCTCTGGTTCGGGTACTCCCCCGCCGGCCGGCGCTCGTCGGGCGAGTACGGCGTGACCCAGAGGTTGTGCCGGGCGAAGGTGGCGCGGCGGGCGACCGACGACTCGGGGCCGGCGAGGAGGGTGGGCGTCGACATGTGCGGGTTGAGCTTGTACGCGACCGGCTGGCCGAGGCCGTTGCGGACCGCCGGGTTGCTCACCTTCCACGAGCGTGAGGCCGACGGCTCGACCGAGCGCTGGGCCATCCCCTCGCGGTCGAGCAGCGTGGCGACCGGCCCGAACGCGTTGGACCACGCGTTGGCTTCGCCGTCCGGCGCGGCGACGACGTCGATCTCCTCGACCCGGTTGGCGGCGCCGTCGACGTCGAGATCCAGGCGCGCGCAGAACATGTGCTGATGGACCGGCGCGGCGACGCCCGGAGCGACCACGACCGCGTGCTCCGGCGGATCACCGGCCGGATCGAACGCCATCGGCGACATGATCCCGGTGAGCTTCACCTCGAGCTGGATGGTGCCGTCGACGTACAGGTACCAGTAGAAGCCGTACTCGTAGTTGCCGACCGTCGCGATGAAGCTGATCACGAGCCGGCGGTTGCGGCGCACCTCGTGGGAACCCGACCAGAGGTCGACGTGCTTCCAGCTGATGCCGACGTCCTCCTCGTGCAGGCAGATGGCGTTCTCGACGACCCACGGCTCGCCCTGCTCGTTGGCCATCGTCGCGTCGAGGTAGGTGATCTCGCCGAGGCAGTCGCAGCCGAGCTCGAGCGACTGGGTCATCCGACCGAGGCCCCACTCGCCGGCGTCGAACGCGTTCTTCCAACCGTGCAGCTCGCCGGGGATGCCGTAGGGCACGACCATCTCGGCGATCGAGGCGCGGTGCACGATCGGGCGAACCCGGCCGCCGTCCTCGTAGCCGATCTGGTGCAGCACGAGCCCTTCGTAGGGGTCGAACGACACCCGCAGCGACCACTTCTGCCACTCGATCCGGTTGCCGGTGACGGTGAAGCTCGGGCCTTCGGGCTGCGTGATCTCGAGCGGCTTCGGCGCGGTGCGCAACGGGCCGACCGAATCGACGTCGTAGCGCGCGTGGGCGGACGGGATCGGGGTCACCCCGTGGTCGATGACCTCGATCACCTCGCCGCGACCCATGTCGAAGTGAACGATCACACCTTCGATCGGCCGGGCGTAGCCGTTGTCTGCGTCGTTCTCGCGCAGGAACGAGATGCAGCGGGCGATGCGGCGTCCGTGCTCGGCGTCGTAGCCGAACGCGCCGGCGGGCCACGGATCGATCTGGACGTTGTCGAGGTCCTCGATGCCGCGCTTCTTCATCGCTGCGATGTAGTCGGGGTGCTCCTTGGTGAGGAAGACGGCCATCACCGCCTCGCCCATCCCCAGGGCCGGGCGCTGCCCCTCGACCGCAGCTCGCTCGATCACCGTCCGGTTGGTGACGTCGACCCGAGCCTCGACCAACGAGAGGTCCGGGCCGGGGACGATGAGCGCACGCACGACGCGGACGACCGGGTCACCTTCCTTCCACGCGGCGAGCGCGTCCTTGGCCGGCTCGTCGAGCACGACGTGCGCGAGGAAGGCTCCCTCGGGCATCTCGCCGGCCGCCTTCAGCACCTCCGTGGCGGCGACCACCTCGTCGCCGGTGAGCATGTCCAGCGGATGCGCGGCTCCCATGAGCGGAACGTATCGTCCTGTCTCGATGGCTGCTGGTCCTGTGTTCCGCCACCTCGACGACCCCGACCTGCCGTGGCAGGCGATCAAGCGCCAACGCAACGCGGACGGGACGGAGTCAGCGGTCTGGGAGAAGTGGATCTCCTTCAGCGCGGACCCGCCGTACCTCTCCCTCTACGCCCGCTACGACCCCGGGATGATCGTGCGCCGTCACGGTCACAACAGCCCACACGTGGTGTTCGTGCTCGACGGCGAGCTCGAGGTCGGCGGGCGCAGCTGCCCGACCGGCACCCACATCGAGCTCCCGCTGGGCGCGGCGTTCGGCCCGCTGCGTGCGGGGCCCGACGGCTGCATCCTCTTCGAGGTGATGATGGGCGACCCGCG
>JAFBAD010000343.1 GCA_019247975.1 Acidimicrobiia bacterium | reverse complement strand
GGATCGGGGCCTGGTCGACGGTCACGACGCCGTCGAGGGGCGACACCGAGCCGTTGATCAGCGAGCTCTTGCCGGAGCCGGCGACGCCGGTGACCACGACGAGCACGCCGAGCGGGATGTCGACGTCGACCTTCTGCAGGTTGTGCGTGGACGCGCCCCGGATCTCGAGCGCGTCGACCGACTCTCGCACCTTCTCCTTGAGCGGGGTGCGGTCGGCCAGGTGGCGGCCGGTCAGCGTCTTGCTCGTGCTCAGGCCCTTGACCGTGCCCTCGAAGCAGACGGTGCCGCCGGCCGAGCCTGCGCCCGGCCCCAGGTCGACGACGTGGTCGGCGATCTCGATCGTCTCCGGCTCGTGTTCGACCACGAGCACGGTGTTGCCCTTGTCCCGCAGCTGGAGCAGCAGGTCGTTCATCCGCTGCACGTCGTGCGGGTGCAGACCCGCGGTCGGCTCGTCGAAGATGTAGGTGACGTCGGTGAGCGACGACCCGAGCTGGCGGATCATCTTCGTGCGCTGCGCCTCGCCGCCCGACAACGTGCCCGACGGACGCTCGAGGCTGAGGTAGCCGAGGCCGATCTCGACGAACGAGTCGAGGGTCTGGCGCAGCGCGGCTAGCAGCGGCGCGACCGACGGCTCCGTGATGCCGCGCACCCACTCCGCCAGGTCGCTGATCTGCATGGCGCAGACGTCGGCGATGTTGACCTTGCCGATCTTCGACGACCGCGCCTCCTTGCTCAGCCGCGTGCCACCGCACTCGGGGCAGGCGCTGAGCGTCACCGCCCGCTCGACGAACGCCCGGATGTGGGGCTGCATGGAGTCGACGTCCTTCGAGAGCATCGACTTCTGGATCTTGGTGATCACGCCCTCGTAGGTGAGGTTGATGCCCTCGACCTTGATCCGGGTCGGCTCCTTGTGGAGGAGGTCGTCGAGCTCCTTCTTGGTGAACCTCTTGATCGGCTTGTCCGGGTCGAAGTAGCCGCTGCCGCGGAAGATGCGGCCGTACCACCCGTCCATCGTGTAGCCGGGCACGGTCAGCGCGCCTTCGTTGAGGGACTTCGTCTCGTCGAAGATCTGCGTGAGGTCGAAGTCCGACACCGTGCCGCGGCCCTCGCAGCGCGGGCACATGCCGCCGAGGATGCTGAAGCTCCGCTTCTCGCGCACCTTCTTGCCGCCGCGCTCGAAGGTGACCGCGCCGGCGCCGCTCGCCGACGCGACGTTGAACGAGAACGCCTGCGGCGAGCCGATGTGCGGCTTGCCCAACCGGCTGAAGAGGATGCGCAGCATCGCGTTGGCGTCGGTGGCGGTGCCGACCGTGGAGCGGGCGTCGGCCCCCATCCGCTCCTGGTCGACGAGGATCGCCGTGGTCAGGCCCTCGAGCACGTCGACGTCGGGACGGGCCTGGGTGGGCATGAACCCCTGCACGAAGGTGCTGTAGGTCTCGTTGATGAGCCGCTGGGACTCGGCTGCGATCGTGCCGAACACCAGCGAGCTCTTGCCGGACCCCGACACGCCCGTGAACACCGTGAGCCGGCGCTTCGGCAGCTCGATGCTCAGGTCCTTGAGGTTGTTGACCCGCGCGCCGTGCACACGGATCGCGTCGTGGGTGTCGGCAGCGTGCGGCACGGGTTCAGGATTGCGCGATGCGCACGAGGTTGTCCGACGGATCGCGGAAGGCGCAGTCACGCGCGCCCCACGGCTGCGACGCCGGCTCCTGGAGCACCTCGGCTCCGGAGGCCCGGACCTTCTCGAAGGTCTCGTCGAGGTCGTCGGAGCTGAAGATCGCGGCCTGCAGCGAACCCTGCGTCACGAGCGTGAGGAGCGCATCGCCCTCGGTCTGCGAGCGACCGCCGTGGGGTTGGAACAGCACGATGTCGACCTGCTGGCCCGGGGCACCGACGGTGACCCAGCGGAACCCCTGGGAAGCGACGTCGTTGCGGACCTCGAGACCCAGCGCGTCGCGGTAGAAGGCGAGCGCCTCGTCCGGATCGTGGACGGGGATGAACATGGTGGAGACGGTGGTGGTTGCCATGTCGACGACGGTACGAGCGCGGGTTCCCGGATGCTTCTCCGATCCTGCTCGGTCACGCGCGGATGCGATGGCGCCGTGGCCGCGACATCACCTTGCTCACGCACGCCGGCACGACCTCGGTGCCGCGGTGGTCGTGGCCCCGGTACTGCGACGGCGTCTCACCCACGATCTCGGTGAACCGTGAGCTGAACGAGCCGAGCGAGGTGCAACCGACTGCGAAGCACGCGTCGGTGACCGACATGCCCTGACGGAGCAGCGCCTTCGCCCGCTCGATGCGCCGCGTCATGAGGTAGCTGTACGGCGTCTCGCCGTAGGCCGCGCGGAACTTGCGGGAGAAGTGGGCGGGCGACATCAAGGCCGATGCGGCGATCGCCGGGACGTCGAGCGGCTGCGCGAACTCACGGTCGATGAAGTCCCGGGCCCGGCGGAGGTGGGCCAGGTCGCTCAGCTCCTCGGGCGTCATGCGGCCGAGGGTACGCGGCGAACCGCCCGGGGAGGTCCGCACCCTGCGATCGTGTCGGCGTGAACCGGACGCCGCGTCGAGCGCCGAGGGTGTTCGCGACGCCGGAGGACGAGCCCCGGGCCCGCCGGGCGAGCGACATCGTGCTGGTCGCGTCGGGTGTGGTCGCGCTGGTGCTGCTGAGCTTCGCGGCCGAGCCGGCGCCGGGGTTCGCCCGCGCCCTCGAGCGGTTCGTGGCCGCCCTGCCCGACTTCACCGACAACCTCTGGCAGTTCCTCGCGGACCTGCTCTCGTTGCTCGCGCTCCTGCTGATCGTCGCAGCGGTGGTGCGGCGACGGTGGTCGATCGTCCGGGACGTCGGGCTGGCTGCCGCGCTGGCCGTCGTCGTCTGGCGGGTGGTCGCCGAGGCGGTGATCGGCTCGGCACCCCTGTGGCACTCCGTGCGCGGCGCCGAGCCGCCGCCGACGTACCCGTCGGCCCACGTCGCGCTCGGCACCGCGGTCGTCGTCGCCATCGCGCCGCACCTGACCCGGCCGCTGCGCCGGCTCTGCACCTGGATCGTCTGCCTCGCCGCGCTGTCGCTCGTCATCCTCGGGGCGACGACGGCGATCGGCGCGGTCGTGGGCGGGATCGTCGGCCTCGTCACCGCCGCTGCGGTCCACCTCGCGTTCGGCTCGAGCGGTGGACGGCCGTCGCTCGATCAGGTCGGCATCGCCCTCGACGAGCTAGGGGTGCCCGTCACCCGGCTCGACCCGGCCGACCTCCAGCCGGCCGGCCTCCACCTCCTGCACGCGTCGCGCGATGACGGCGCGGAGCTCGTCGTCAAGGTGTACGGCCGCGACGCGCACGACAGCGCGCTGCTCTCGACCGTGTGGCGCGCCGTCTGGTTCCGCGAGGCGGGTTCGCCGTTGCGCTTCGGCCGCCTGCAGCAGGTCGAGCACGAGGCCTTCCTCACGCTGCTGGCCGGTCAGGCCGGGGTGCTCACCGACCGGGTGGTGACGGCCGGCGCGACCGCGGACGACGACGCGCTGCTCGTCCTCGAGCGGCGGGGCCGCGTCGTCGCGGGCGGCGGGCCCGACGCCGCCGGACTGTGCCGGGCGATCTGGGGACTGGTCCGCGCGCTGCACGACGCCGGCATCGCGCACGGCTGCATCGACGAGGAGCACCTCGTCAGCCACGACGGTGATCTCGGCGTGATCGATCTGCGGGGCAGCGCGGTCGCGGCCAGCGAGGCACAACGTCGCGCCGACGAGGTGCAGGCGCTCGTCACCACCGCGCTCCTCGTCGGGGGAGCGGAGGCCGCTCGCGTCGCGGTGGCCGAGCAGGGTGCCGGCGCGGTCGAAGGGATGCTGCCCTACCTGCAGGCGTCGGTCCTCACGCCGAGCCACCGGCGTCGCATCCGGTCCGGCGAGCTCGACCTGGACGACCTTCGCACCGAGGCAGCGACCGCAGCGGGGGCCGAGGCGCCGCCGCTCCTGCAGCTCCGCCGGGTGACGATCGGCTCGCTCGTCGGGGTGCTCCTCCCGGCGTTCGCGCTGATCGCCGTCATCTCGGCGTTCGCAGGCCTCGACCTCAACGAGCTGGGCGATCAGCTGCGCGATGCCACGTGGTGGCTGGTCGTGATCGGCCTCTTCGTGGCCCAGACGCCACGGGTCAGCCAGGCCGCCTCGACGATGGGCGCGTCGCCGGTGACCCTGCCCCTTGGACCTGCGTACGCGCTCCAGCTCGCCGTCTCGTACATCAACCTCGCGGTCCCGTCGACGGCCGGACGGATGGCGATCAACATCCGGTTCTTCCAGCGCCACGGCGTGCCACCGGCGGCGGCGGTCGCCACCGGCGCGATCGACGGGTTCGCCGGCTTCGTCGTGCAGGGGTCGCTGCTGCTGGCCATCCTGCTCTTCACCCCGGTCTCGCTGGACGTCGACGTCGGTTCGGCGGTCGACAACGCATCCGGTCTGCTCGCACTGGTCGTGGTCATCGTCGTGGTGTCGGTGCTGGCCGTCGTCGCCGTCGGCCCGTGGCGACGTTGGGTGCTCGGTTGGGCCCGCCGGCTCGGCGTCGAGGCCTGGGGCGCCATCCGGGGGCTGCGCTCACCGCGACGGCTCCTGCTCCTCGTCGGCGGCAACCTCGTGACCGAGGTGCTCTTCGCCTGTGCCCTCGCGACCTTCGCCCACGCGCTCGGCTACCCGATCGGCTTCGGCGAGGCGCTGCTGATCAACATCAGCGTGGCGCTGCTCTCGGGATTGATGCCGGTTCCCGGTGGCATCGGTGTGGCCGAAGGCGGACTCACCTTCGGGCTCGTGCAGGTGGGCGTGCCCGAGGACGTCGCGCTGGTCGTCGCGCTGCTCTACCGGGCGGCGTCGTTCTACCTGCCGCCGGTCTGGGGCTTCTTCGCCTTCCGCTGGCTGGAGCGCAACGAGCACATCTGATCGCGGCTACGGGCCGACCGTCTCGGCGAGCAAGGCCAGTGCCGACCGCCACGATCGCTCCGCCGACGGCTGGTGGTACTCGACGCCGGGCAGACCGAGCGCGCCCGAGTCGGGGTTGGTGAACCCGTGACCGATCCCGCCGTACACCTCGATGCGCCAGTCCTCGACCTCGGCGTCGAGCAGCTCCTGTTCGAGCGCATGTCGCTGGTCGCGGGTCATGTACGGGTCCTCGGTCCCGATGCACATGAGGATGCTCGCGGTGATCGTGCGGGAGTCGTCCGGCCTCGACTGCAGCAGCCCGGGGTGGAAGCCGACGACGGCCCGGACGTCGAAGCCGCCGCGTGCCATCTCCAGGCCCATCACCGCACCGAAGCAGTAGCCGAGGACGGCCACCCTCGACGGGTCGGCCCCGGGTTGGTCGAGCAGGATGCGCAGGCCGGCCTCTGCGCGCCCCCGGGCGACGGTCGGGTCCTCCATCATCCGCGAGAGCTGCGCCCACGTCGCCTCGTCGTTCGCCTGACGACCCCCGCCGATGTAGTCGAGCGCGAACGCGGCGTAGCCGAGCTGCGCCAAGGCCTCGGTCGTCTCCCGCACGTGGGTGCTCATGCCGTTGCCCTCGTGGCAGACCAGGACCGTCGGGCGGGCCGCTGCCGTCGCGTCGTCGATGGCCAGGTGGCCCACCATGGCGATGCCGTCGACCTCGTACGGGACGTCTTCCACGCGCATCAGGGGATTCTGCTCGCGCATCGTGCCTAGGGTCTGACGCCATGAGCGAAGCTGCCGAGAAGGCGTTCGAGCTGTTCCAGAAGGACGTCGGCAACGACGAGGGCACCGGCGAGTGGTTCGAGGTCACCCAGGACCAGATCGACCAGTTCGCCGACATCACCCACGACCACCAGTTCATCCACGTCGACCCGGAGCGGGCGAAGGCCACGCCGTTCGGCTCGACCATCGCCCACGGGTTCCTCACCCTGTCGATGCTCACGCACCTCGCGGCCGGCGCGAGCTCCGCTCCATCCGACCCGGCCCGCTACGAGGGCGTGCTGATGGGCATCAACTACGGCTTCAACCGGGTCCGCTTCGTGAGCCCGGTCAAGGTGGGTTCCCGCATCCGGGCCCGGGCGGTCACGTCGAACGTCGAGCTGAAGGGCAGTGCGATCGAGGTCGCCCGCAACTTCACGGTCGAGATCGAGGGCGAGGACAAGCCCGCGCTCGTCGCCGAGTGGGTGACCCGCACCATCTACGGCTGATCACCCCTCGTCGCCGCCCTCGTCCGGCGCGCCCTCGCGCTCGTCGCGGGCGGCCCACTCGAGCAGCCCGTCGATGTGGAACACCGCGTCGTCGATGCCGGCGTGGAGGTCGCCCAGCTCGGCGAAGCGTGAGGGGACGGTGGCCATCGTGAGGTCGCCGGCCTCGACCGAGTCGATCTCGTCCCAGGTGATCGGCGTGGACACCGTCGCGTTGGCGACGCCGCGCACGGAGTAGGCCGCGGCGATCGTGTGGTCGCGGGCGTTCTGGTTGTAGTCGACGAACAGCGCGGCCGGATCACGGTCCTTGCGCCACCAGGTGGTCGTCACCTCCGTGGGCACACGCCGCTCCACCTCACGCGCGAAGGCGAGGGCAGCGCGGCGGACGTCCTTGAACCCGAAGTCCGGAGCGATGCGCACGTAGATGTGCAGGCCCTTGCCGCCCGAGGTCTTCGGCCAGCCGGTGGCGCCGATCTCGTCGAGCACCTCGTGCACCACATGGGCCACCTGCCGCACCCGGGCCGGAGGGCACTTCGGCATCGGGTCGAGGTCGATGCGCCACTCGTCGGGCTGCTCGGTGTCGGCCCGCCGTGAGTTCCACGGGTGGAACTCGACGGTGGACATCTGCACCGCCCAGATGACCTGGGCGAGCTCGGTCACGCAGAGCTCGTCGGCGTGCTGGCCGTAGCGGGGGAAGTGCAGGCGGACGGTCTCGAGCCACGGCGGCGCGCCGGCCGGGACCCGCTTCTGGTGGACCTTCGTCTCGCTCACGCCCTTGGGGAAGCGGTGCAGCATGCACGGCCGCTCGCGCAGCGCGTTGACGATGCCGGGTCCGACCGCCAGGTAGTACTCGACGAGGTCGAGCTTCGTCGCGCCGGTGGCCGGGAAGTAGACGCGATCGGCGTTGCTGATGCGGACGCTCCGCCCGCCGACCTCGACCTCCGTGTCCATCAGCGGCCGAGCGTACGTGCCCGCGGATCACTGAACGATCGCTAAGTTCTGCGCATGGGTCCCTCCCGACCGGGGCGGGTGAGCCTGATGCGCACCGCCATCTCGCTCATGGGCGAGCACGGCTACGAGGGCACCTCGACCCGCAGCATCGCGGAGGCGGCCGGGGTCAGCGTGGCTGCGCTCTACTACCACTTCCCGTCGAAGCTCGACCTGC
>JAFBAD010000248.1 GCA_019247975.1 Acidimicrobiia bacterium | reverse complement strand
TCACCGCGGACGAGGAGTGGACGCTCGAGGGCGTGAGCGGCCTGCGCGACCGCATCCTCGGCCGGTCCGACGGATCGGTGCCCGCGTTCTTCTTCGCATCGCCGCCCGAGGGCCGGGAGCCGTACCCGGCCATGACCTTCTAGGCGGGCCGGGTGAAGCTCGGCTTCTCGCCCGCCGACGAGGAGTTCCGCCAGGAGCTCCTCGCGTTCCTGAAGGACAACACGCCGCCGCAGCTCGGACGGGGCCGCGACTGGCTGGGTGACGACGACGACGTCGACGCCGACGGGATCATGGTCATCCCGAAGTGGGCCCGCGACTGGCAGGCCAAGCTCTTCGACAGCGGCTGGATGATCCCTGGGTACCCGCCTGCGCTCGGCGGCCGCGACTGCACGCCGACCCAGACGCTCATCTACCTCGAGGAGATGGCCCGCCACGGCATCCCGCGGTCGCTGCACTTCGGTGGCTACGCGATCGTGGCGCCGTCGCTGCTCGAGTTCGGCAACGACCAGCAGAAGGCGATGGTGCCGGCCGCGATCCGGGGCGACACGATCTGGTGCATCGGCATGTCCGAGCCCAACGCGGGGTCGGACCTCGCCGCGCTGTCGACCCGCGCGATCGACGACGGCGACAGCTTCATCGTGAACGGCCAGAAGGTCTGGACGAGCTACGCCATGCTCGCCGCCAAGTGCTTCTGCTACGTGCGCACCGACCCGAACGTGCCGAAGCACAAGGGCATCTCGGTGCTGATCATCGACGTGGACAGCCCGGGCATCGAGGTGCGCCCGCTGCGCCACATGTCGCGGCGGGCCGAGTTCGCCGAGGTGTTCTTCAGCGACGTCGTCGTGCCCAAGGAGAACCTGGTCGGCGAGCTCAACGACGGCTGGCGGATCACGATGGGCTCGCTCGCGCACGAGCGTGGCGCGCTCTGGGTCGAGGGCGTGATGGCCGCGTCGCGAGCGATCGACGACGTGGTCACGCTGGCCCAGGAGCTCGGCCTCGACGAGGACGCGAACGTCAGGCGGAAGGTGGCCGAGCTGGCCATGGAGGTCCGGTCGCTGCGGGCGCTCGGCTACAAGGGCTTCGCCAGCTTCTCGCAGGGCTCGTCGGCGCCCGAGCACAGCTACATGAAGGTGGCGGTGGCCGAGGTGCGCAAGCGCATCTACGAGCTCGCCATGGATCTGCAGGGTGAGGACGGTCCCATCACAGACCCTCGGTACGCGGCATCCGGAGCCCGCTGGCAGCGGTCGTGGATGACCGGTCTGGCGTCGACGATCGGCGGCGGCACCTCCGAGATCCAGCGCAACGTCATCGCCACCCGCGTGCTCGGGCTGCCGAGGAGCTGACGTGGACTTCACCCTCACCGACGAGCAGGAGCTGCTGGTCGAGACGGCCCGCAACCTGTTCACCCGCGAGTGCCCGTCGGAGCTGATCCGCCGGGTGGCCGACGAGCCCGAGGCCGCATCCGAGCTGTTCGACAAGCACCTGCGCGAGTGGGTCGAGCTGAGCGACGGCGCCGCCGTCGACCTCAGCCTCTTCCTCGTCGAGTACGGCGCCGCGGTGGCGCCGGGCCCCTTCCTCGCCACCGCCGGCGCCTTCGCGCCGCTGCTGCGCGCGGCCGGGCATCCGCTGGCCGACGACGCGGCCGCCGGACGGATCACCGGCACCGTCGCCGAGGACGCGCACGACGGACGGGCCCGCGCCGTCGACGTCGAGCTGGTCGACAAGGTCGCGCTGGTCGGTCCCGGGCCCACGCTCGCAGTGGTCGACGCCGCGTCGGTCGAGGCCGAGCGGGTCGAGGCGATGGACCTGGTCCGCTCGACGTCGTTCCTCACCGTTCCGGCCGACGTCGACTACCAGCCGCTCGACCCGATCGCGATGATCGATGCGTTCGAGCGGGCCGCGCTGGCCGTCGCCTCCGAGCTGGTCGGGGTGACTCGCTGGCTGATCGACTCGACCGTCGCCTACGCGAAGGAGCGGGTGCAGTTCGGCGTGCCGATCGGGTCGTTCCAGGCGGTGCAGCACAAGCTGGTCGACATGGCCCTGGCCTACGAGGAGGCGGCCGCCGCCGTCGCGTACGCGGCCATGTGCGTCGACGCCCACGACCCCGACCGGGCACGCGCCGTCCACGTCGCCAAGGCGCGTGCAGGCTCGGCCGCCCGGTACTGCAGCAAGGACGGCATGCAGCTGCACGGCGGCATCGGCTACACGTGGGAGCACGACCTGCACCTGCGGCTGCGTCGGGCCTACGCCGACGACGCGCTGTTCGGCACCGGCGCGTGGCACCTCGACCAGCTGGCAGGGATCCTCTTCGGCTGACGCCCTCACTTCGGTGCGACGGTGACCACGACCGACGCCGTGTCCGACGCCCCGTACGAATCGACCACCCGGAGCTCGAACGAGACCGACTTCTTCGGCGCCTTCGCAGAGGTCTTCGGTGACGTCGGGTCGGCGATCACGGTGGCCGGGCCGCTCGTCTGCTTCCAGGTGTAGCGGAGGACGTCGCCGTCGCGATCGACCGATCTGGTGCCGTCGAGGGGCAGCGTCTGTCCGGGCTTCCTGGTCCCGAAGATCCCCTCCGCCACCGCATCCGGCGCCCGGTTGGGCTCGTAGCGGACACCCGAGGCCGAGAACGTCACCGGGAGGTGGCGGACGTCGAAGCCCTCCTGCACGCCGGTTCTGCCGGTGTCGTCCTCGATGCCCATGGTCGCGGATGCGCCCTCCTCGTCCGGACCGGCGTCGATGTCGATGTAGCGCATCTCGATGCTGCCGTCCTCGGCCAGGATGATCTCGAAGCTCGCGTGAGCCGCAGGTGCGTTGCGCAGGCGGACCTCGTCCCAGTGGATGACGAACTGGCGGAAGGGTGCGAACCCGAACGTGCCCACCTGCACCTGCTGGGCGTTGTCGACCACGAGGTCGTCCCAGAAGGCGTAGATCGCTGCGTTGGGCCCGGCCGCGTCCGGGATCGCGGTGTTCGTGAAGGCCGTCGACGGTCCCGTGAAGCTGACGAAGCCGTTCGTGGAGACGAACGCAGTCGTGCGGGGCGTCCCGTAGAACGGGAACGAGAACGGCAGGGGCACGCTCGCGGCCGCGTCGTCGCCGACGAGGCCGATCCCGTGGGTGCCGCTGAAGATCTCGGCGCCGCTCCGGCGACAGGCGTACCCGAAGGTGTCGGTCGTGTTCCGTTCGTCGGTCGTCACGTCGAGCCGCTCGGCGCCGTCGACGTCCAGCTCGGAGGAGACGGCGCGCTTGCACACGGGACGGACGTCGACGGTGTGGGTGCCGAAGGGAACTCCGTCGATGGCGTAATGGCCGGACTGGTCGGTGCGGACCGGGGTGGCGGTCGAGCCCGCCAACGACACGGCGGCGTCGAACACCGGCGCTCCGGCGGTGTCGCGCACCGTGCCCGTGATGGTCCCGGTGGTGGCCGCGGCGGCGGGGAGGGCGGCACCCGCAACCGCGGTCCATGCGAACCACAGCGCACAGGCGGCGAGGCCGGCGCCAGCGAGGCGCCGGCGGTTGGAGCTGGCGGTGGTCGCTCGTCGTTGCATGTGGCCACGATGGGCGACCGCTCGCTCGGTGGCCTGAGCAAAACCTGCTCATTCCACCGCCGGGCGATCCGTCGCCGCCCGGTACGGTGCACCGGATGGCCGGCTCGGAGGGGGAGGCCCGACCGTCGGTGCCGCTGCAGTGGCCGCTCGTCGAACGTCACGACGAGCTCGAGCAGTTCGCGGCGACGCTGGCCGACCCCCGTGCGCACGGGTTCGTGATCCACGGACCAGCCGGCGTGGGCAAGACCCGGCTGGCCGACCAGTGCCTCGCGGCCGCAGCCGCCGCCGGTCGTGCGGTGGCCCGGGCGACCGCCTCGGAGGCCGCTGGCGCGGTCCCCCTGGGTGCCCTCGCCCACCTGCTGCCGCCCGGGCTCGGCGATCGCCGCAGCGATCTCGTGGCGGTGGTCGCCGAGGTGCGTGCGGTCCTCGAGGACAACGACGAGCCGCTCGTCCTGTTCGTCGACGACCTGCAGCTGCTGGACCCGACCTCGGCGACGCTGCTGGCGCAGCTGGTCGACGCCGACCTCGTCTTCCTCGTCGGCACCGTGCGTGCGGGTGAGCCGCTGCCGCGGGTGCTCGACGGGCTGTGGCAGCGGGCCCGGGTCAGGCGGGTCGACCTGCCGGACCTCACCGCGGCCGGGCTCGACACGCTGCTGCACCTGGTGCTGCAGGGGCCGGTCGAGGCGTCGACGATCAACGAGATCGCGACCCGCAGCGAGGGCAACGTGCTCTTCGTGCGCGAGCTGGTGCTCGGCGCGCTCGACCAGGGTCATCTCGTCGAGCAGCACGGCGTGTGGCGGCTGGTGCAACCGCTCACCGCCACCCCGCGGCTGGTCGAGGTGGTCGCAGCGAGGCTGGGCGGGCTCGACCGGGTGACCCTCGACGCCCTCGAGGCCATCGCGGTGTGGGAGCCGGTGAGCATCTCCGTCCTCGAATCGGCGCTCGACGCCCGCGCGCTCGAGACGCTCGACCGGCTGGGCTTCCTCACCATGCGGACCGACGGCCGGCGCCGGCGGGTCTCGCTGGCGCACCCGCTCTACGGCGAGATCGTGCGGGAGAGGACGCCTGCGCTCACCCGCCGCCGGCTGCTGCTCGAGAAGGCCGATCGCATCGACGCCAACGGGGCCCGCCGCCGGGAGGATCCGATCACGGTGGCCAACGCCCGTCTCGAGGCGACGGGATCAGCGGATCCCCGACTGCTGCTGAGCGCGGCCCGGCTCGCTCGCTACGGACAGGACGCCCACCAGGTCGCCCGGCTCGGGCGGGCCGCGCTGGCCGACGGCATCACCTCCGAGGGCGGCCTCCTGGTCGGCGAAGCCTGCCACGAGCTCGCCCGGTACGAGGAGGCCGAGGCGGTGCTGAGCGCCGCGGTCGACGGCACGGCCGACGACGACGAGCTCTTCGTCCCGCTCGTCGAGATGCGGTCGCGCAACCTGATGTGGGGGCTCTTCCGGCACGAGGATGCGATCGCGGTGAACGACGACGCGCGCAGCCGGTTGGACGACGGCCCCGGAGCGGTGCGCCTCGATCTGAACAAGGCGATGCTGCTCACCTACACGGATCGCCCGGTCGAGGGCCTCGCGCTGCTCGCGCAGGTCGGCGAGGTGGAGCCGCCGGCGGCCCGGGCGCTGCGCTCGGTCTCCGAGGTCACCGCGCT
>JAFBAD010000381.1 GCA_019247975.1 Acidimicrobiia bacterium | reverse complement strand
GGATGCACGCGCGCGAAGTGCTCGTCGATCGCGAGCGACTCCGCGGCCGTCAACGTGCACACGCTGTAGACGAGGACACCGCCGGGCGCGACCAACGTGACCGCTTCGTCGACGAGTGCGCGTTGGAGCTCGCGCAGGCGATCGACGCTGTCCGGCTCCACGCGCCATCGGGCATCGGGCCGGCGGCGCAGCGCGCCGAGGCCCGAGCACGGCGCGTCGACCAGCACCCGGTCGGCCGAGCCGGGACGCAACGGCGGATGGCGGCCGTCGGCCACCACCACCGGCACCCGCAGGCCCAGCCGCTTCGCGTTGCCGGCGACCAGGCGCGCCCGCCCCGGCCGCAGATCCAAGGCGGTCACGTCCGCGCCTCGCGTCGCGAGGCCGGTCGCCTTCCCGCCCGGCGCCGCGCACAGGTCGACGACGCGATCACCGCCTCCGGCTCCGACCGCCTCGGTCACGAGCTGGGAGGCGCGGTCCTGCACGTAGCCGTCGTCGCGCTCGGTCACCTCGGCCGGCTCGTTCATCGCGGCCAACGCGGCGATGCCGTCCTCCGCACCGAGGTCGGCAACGACCTGCTCGACGATCCAGTCCGGGTAGCTCAGCCGGGTCGCGTCGTCGGGGTAGTCGTGCGGCGCGCCCGCGACCTTGCGGAGCACCGCGTTGACGAGACCGCGCACCCGCTTCGGCACCGCGTCGACCGTCTCGCCCACCGCCGCGTGCGGCGGCGTGTCGAGGAACGCGAGCTGGTACGCGCCGATGCGCAGGGCGGCGCGCACCGGCGGGTCGAGCTCGCGCGCCACGAACGCGTCGACCAGCCAGTCGCACGCCCGCCGCATCCGCATCGTCCCGTAGACGAGGTTGGTGACGAAGGCGCGGTCGCGCGACGAGAGGTCTTCGCGACCGAGGAGCTTCGGCAGGAGGAGGTTCGCGTAGGCGCCCTCGGCGTCGATGCGCACGAGTGCGTCGATGGCGACCGCCCGAGCCGACCTCATGCGCCGAAGCGGACCGGCGAGGCGACGCGAGCGCCTCGGGCCCAGTCGGCGGCGGCCATCCGGGCCTTGCCCTCGGGCTGCACCTCGAGCAGCTGCAGCGACCCGTCGCCGGTCACCGCGGTGACGCCGTCCTCCCCGGCGCGCGCCGCTCGCCAGACCTTGAGCCGCCGGCCATCCGACGTCGTCCACGCGCCACCGAGCCGCACCAGCCGGTCGATCTCGGCCGACGGTTGGGACCAGTCGATCTCCAGCTCGGCCGGGTCGATCTTCTCGGCGTAGGTCACGTCGCCGTGCTGCGGCTCCGGCGAGCCGAGACCGTGCTGGAGCGTCTCGACGAGGAGCGGCGTCCCGACCGCGACCAGCTCGGCGCGCAGCGCGTCGGCCGTCGTGTCCGGACCGATCGGCACCTCGGCGCGGGCGTACACGCCGCCGGTGTCGAGCCCCTCCTCGACGTCCATGATGCAGACACCGGTGACCTCGTCGCCGGCCAGCAGCGCCCGTTCGACGGGCGCCGCACCCCGCCAGCGCGGCAGCAGCGAGAAGTGCACGTTGACCATGGGCAGCGCGGCGAGCACGTGCGGCTTGATGATCCGACCGAACGCGACCACCACGCCGAGGTCCGCCCCCACGGTCAGCGCGTCGTCGACCTGCTCGCTCACCGGCAAGCCGAGCTCGAGCGCCGCCGCCTTGACCGGGCTCGGCGACAGCGCTCCCCCGCGACCCCGGCGTCGGTCCGCGCGCGACACCACCAGCGCGACATCGAAGCCCGCGTCGACGAGGGCTCGGAGCGGCGGCACCGCCATCTCCGGCGTGCCGAGGTAGACGAGGCGCGACGGGGGCGCCAGGACGATCGCCGCCCCTAGTTGAACGAGAGGCCCGGCTGCGGCGCCGCCGAGCGGCCCATCAGCATCTCGCGGACCGCCCGCTTGGCCGAGCGCTTCTGGTCGTCGTCGAGGCGCTCGATGAGCAGGACGCCCTCGAGGTGGTCGAGCTCGTGCTGGAACACCCGACCGGCGTACTCGGACGCCTCGATCGACACGTCGTTGCCCTCGAGGTCGACGCCGGTGACGTGCACCTCGTTCGGCCGGACGATCTCCCACGACAGACCGGGCACCGACAGGCACCCCTCGTCGAAGGCCCACTCGCCGCGGGACTCCGTGATGCGGGCGTTGAGCAGGACGTGCGGACCGGTGTCGTCGTGGAGGTCGTAGACGAAGATGCGCTTCTCGATGCCGATCTGCGGGGCGGCGAGGCCGGCCCCGGGTGCGGCGTACATGGTCTCGATCATGTCGTCGGTGAGCTTGACGAGGGCGCCGTCGATGTCGGTGACGTCCTCGGCCACCCGCTTGAGCACGGGATCGCCGATGACCCGGATCTCGTAAGGGACCATGGGGGCCAAGGGTACCGTCGGCGCCGTGGAGTCCCGACCGCCGGCCCGCACCGGGCAGTACTTCGAGGCGCAGCCGACGGTGCCGTCGCGCCCCGGCCGCGTGCACCTCGCGCTGGCCGACGTGGACCTGGAGCTCGGGACCGACCGGGGTGTGTTCTCCGCCGAGCGGATCGACGCGGGCACCGACTTCCTCCTGCGTGACCACGCACGGCCCGACCCCGCGGCTCGCATCCTCGCCGACATCGGCTGCGGCTACGGACCCATCGCGCTGACCCTCGCGCTGCGCTCGCCGGCCGCGGCCGTGTGGGCGATCGACGTCAACGAGCGTGCGCTCGACCTCTGCCGCGCCAACGCCGTGCGCCACGGCGTCGCCGACCGCGTGCACGCCGTGACCCCCGAGGACGTCCCGGCCGACGTGCGCTTCGACGGGCTGTGGTCGAACCCGCCGATCCGGGCGGGCAAGGCCCACCTCCACGAGCTGCTCGAGCGGTGGCTCGCCCGTCTCGCGGCCACGGGTGAGGCTCGGCTGGTCGTCCAGAAGCACCTCGGTGCCGACTCGCTCGCCAAGTGGCTGACCGGCGAGGGCTGGACGGTCGAGCGACTCGCGTCCCGGGCGGGGTACCGCGTCCTGCGGGTGAGCCGGTGAAGCAGCTCGGCGGCACCGAACTCAAGCGCCTCCACCGGAGCTGGCGGCAGCGGACCGACGGCCGGCTGGCGCTGCTGCTCGACAGCGTGCAGACCCCGTTCAACGTCGGCGCGATCCTGCGCACCGCGGCCGCGATGCGGGTCGACCACCTCTGGCTCTGCGGCGCGACTGCGCTACCGGACCACGAGCGGACGCGACGCACGGCGCTCGGGACCGAGCGCTACCTCACGTGGGACGTCGTGGCCGAGCCGCTGGCCGCGGCAGACGCGGCGAAGGCCGACGGCTACCGCGTCGTCGGCATCGAGCTGGCGGATGGTGCCGTCCCGATCCACGAGGCGGCTCTCGGCGAGGACGTCTGCCTCGCCTTCGGTCACGAGGACCGGGGGCTGTCGGCCGGGCTGCTCGGCGCCTGCGACACGGTGGCCTTCATCCCGCAGCTCGGTCGGGTCGGTTCGCTCAACGTCGCGAACGCAGCGGCCATCGCCATGTACGAGACCCGGCGGAGGCATTGGGAGGGCTGAGCCTCCCAATGCCTCCGGTCGGGGTCAGGGTGCGGTGACCCGGTGCGCGCCGCTCCGCAGGCCCAGCCCGCAGAGGATCAGCGCGAGCGCCGCCAGGATCGCACCGAAGCCGGGCCCACCCGTCTGGGCGAGCTCGGTCGCAGCCGTCGGCGCGGCAGCCGCCGCACCGGCATCCACGCCGTTCCCGAAGCCGAAGCCGAAGCCGGCACCCCCACCGGTGGGATCGGCCGACGCCGGGGTCTGGGGCGCCGGGGTCTCCGGCGTCGCACCCGGCGGCAGCTCGGGCGAGGTCAGCTCCGGGATGAAGGAGCGGACCGCACCGAGGACCTGGGTCGCCGCATCGGCCAGCGGGCCGACGACCGGATCCAGGCTCGGGAGCCCGGGCACCTCAGGGGACCCGGGGACCTCGGGCAGGGTGCCGTCGCCCGAAGGCGTCGAACCCGTGCCCTGGGCCTCGCCGCAGGACGTCGCGGCGGTGGAGCCGAGCGCCGCCCCGACGCCGCACACCGTCACCGGTGCGAAGGCCGAGACGTCCGGCGCCGGCTGGTCGCCCGCCGGAGCGGTGGACCCGCCGTTGCCGCAACCGGTCGACGAGAGACCGCCGATGGCTGCACCGACACCGCACACCGTCACCGGCGCATCGGCGTCGACCACACCGGCCGACGACGAGGGAGCCGAAGCGACACCGCCGGCACCATCACACGACGACGACGCCACGCCGACCAGCGCCACGCCGACACCGCACACCGTCACGGGTGCATCGGCGTCGACCACACCGGCCGACGACGACGGAGCCGGAGCGGACGAGTCCGCGCCGTCACACGAGGTCGAGGCAACCCCGAGGGCACCGACACCGACGCCGCACACCGTCGCCGGCGCGTAGGCGTCGACGGAGGGCACGGGGGCGTCCTGGCCGAAGCCGAGCTCGTCACTCGAAGGGACGGTGCCGCCGTCGGGGCCGACCGCGAGGTCAGCACCGGTGGCGGCGGTCCCGGTGAGGCCGGAGCTGCTCTGCGGGATCGGCGCGGGCACCGGGAGGTCCGGCACCACGGGCGCGTCGATCGTCGCATCCGCGTCGGTGTCCACGACGGTCGGGTCGACCGAGGTGGGGTCGTCGGCCGAGGGCAGCCCGCTCGGGTCCACCACGGCGCTCACCGTGGCGGTGCCGTCGAGCCGACTGTCGTGGGCCGGCAGCGGCAGGGGTGCGTCGGGAACCGGGACGGGCACCGGCGGGGCCGGGGCCTGGGGCACGGTCACCCCGTCGATGTCGACCACCACGTCGGCGGCGACGGGACCGAGGTCACCGGCATCCGCCCCCGTGAGGTCGAGGGTCACGTCGGGGTCGATCGTGACGGTGCCCGGCGTGCCGGGGATCACGATCGCCGGGACGTCCGGCGCGGCCGGCGCGTCGTCGGCGGTGATCACGACGTCGGGGTCGACGACGAGCGCACCAACGTCGGTCGACGGCGCCGGGAGCACCGGCAGCGCCGACAGGTTCGGCAGGTCCGACGCCGGGAGGGCCGGGAGGGCCGGCAGATCCGGGGCCGGGGCGGCCGAGGCGCCACCGAGGTCGATGTCGACGTCGGCGGCGACGGTCGGCGAGCCGTCCGGGCCGGGCACGGTGAGCACCGGGAGGTCCGGAGCGTCCGAGCCGGGAACCCCGGTCACGTCGACGTCGACGGCGGCGAGCGTGGCGCCCGGGTCATCGGGGGTCGGCAGGGCCGGCACCGCGATCTGGGGCACCTCGGCGGCCGGAGCCTGCGGCGCCGGGAGGTCGGCGACCACGTCGGCGGCGACCGATGTGGCCACGTCGGTCGGACCCGACGGGGTGGCCACCTCGGTGTTGCTCACCGCGGCGGTCGCGTCGACCGCGACGCTGTGGATGGGATCGGGCGGCGGCGCCTCGGCCGCTGATGCTGCCCGGGAGCCGAAGAACACGATGGCTCCGACGAACAGCACGACCCGCAATGCGAGACGTACGTATCTGGACAAGGGAAGTTCCTTCCTTCGGGCGCGCCCCGTGGCGCGCATCGGACTGGTTGCAGCGACTGGGTCGCGGCGTCAGTCCGGCGTGAAGGAAGGCTCGAAGGTCGGTGCGATCGGCACACGGCGATCGGCCGTGTGCACGGGCTGCACGTCCAGGGACGGGGCATCGTGGCCCAGCGTCCCGAGGACGGCGACGGAGAGGGCGCTCGGCGACGCAGCGCCGGCAGGGACATCGCCCGCGGGCCGGTCGTCGACCGGCGGGTGGGCGGGCCGCTTCGGCGTGGCCGGCGCGGTGTGGTGCGCGTGGTGCGTCGTCGCCGCGGGCGCGGCGTGCGACGCGGCGACCGGTGCGGTCGGGGTGGCCGGCGTCGTGCGGTGGAGCGACGACGTCGGCGCGGCGTCGTGCGTGGCGCGGTGCACGGTGGGTGCGACCACGGTCGCGACATCGACGCTCGGGAGGCTCGGCAGGAGCGCCGGGACCTCGACGCGGAGCGGCGTCACCGGCGCGGGCAGTGCCGGCGTGGTGACCTCGACGCGACGCGGGTGGAGCACCACCGTCGCGACCTCGGTGTCGTGGTGCGGCAGCACCCGCACCGTGCGCGCCGAATCGCGCGGCGCGGACACCTCGACCACGTGGTTCGTGACCTTCTCGACCGTGGCCGTGGCGTGATGGGTGAGCCGGTCGAGCGGACCGTCGGCCGCGTGCGCGGCATGACCGCCGAGGAGCAGCACACCGAGGCCGAAGCCGAGGGCGACGAGGAACTTCGCGGCGAGCCCGACGATGCGGGGGCGGCGCAGGTGCTCCTCGTGGACGGCGGTCATCAGTGACTAGTTATACCAGACTAGTAGTCGTCCCTACACGCTGAGTGGGTCCAGCTCGATCCGGAGCCGCCCGGCCGGACGCTCCACGGCGGCCAACGCGTCACAAAGGTGCTGGTGAGAGGGGGCAACCAGCCGCCAGACGCCGTCAGCCGGGCCGTCCACCCGGAGCCCCAGCGGGGACCCCAACCGCTCGATGAGCTCGGGCGCGGCGGGGCCCGAGACGAGGGCGAGCGCCTGGTACGGGGGCAGCCCGAGGGCCTCCCGCAGGGGCGCCTCGACCGCCGCGACCCGGCCCGGATCGGCGTGCAGCGCGGCTTCGATCACCACGTTGTCGGGCTGGCGGGTCTGGACCATCAGGCGACCGTGCTCCTCCCGCCCGCGCACGACGCGCGCGCCGAGCGCGAGCAGCGCGAGGGCCTGTTCCGGCGCGCGGTAGCGGGCCGCGGTGAGCTCCTGGTCGATGTCGAGGAACGCCACCGCGTCGGCCGACGCCACGCGGTGCAGAACCGCTTCGGTGCCGACCACCACGCGGGTCCCGGGGTCGCCTGCGTCGGACGTGCCGGTGACCTCACCCACCGGTTCGCCGACGAGCGCCTCGAGCTCCTCGCGGGCCCGGGTCACGCCGATCCGCAGGTTGCGGAACCGGGTCGACCCGCACACGCTGCACACGACCGGCCGCTCGGTCCCGCACCGACGGCAGCGCAGCACGCCGATCTCGAGCTGCTCGACCGACGCTCCGCAGACCTCGCAGCGCCCGATCGCCCCGCACGTCGCGCAGGCGAGGAGGCGGGCCCGGCCGATGCGGTTGACGACGCAGACCACCCGACCGGGACCACGCACCAGGTCCACCAACCGCTCGGAGAAGAGGCCGCCCTTGGTGGGATCGTCGTGGCGGCGGTCGACCACTTCCAGGGGCGGCCACCCGCGTCGCTCCTCGCCCCGGCTCGGCTGCACGAGCTCACCCCACTCGAGCGCCTCGAGCGTGGGGCACGGCGACACCAGCAGGCAGGGCCGGCCGGCTCGGCCGGCCCGCTCGCACGCCACGTCGCGGGCGTGCCAGGTGGGGGCCTGCTCGGCCTGGTACCGCTCGTCGTGCTCGTCGAGCACCACCACCCGACCGAGGTCCGGCAGGGGGGCCCAGGCCCCGGCCCGGGCGCCGATCACGGTCACCCCGCCGGCCGCGGCGCGAGCCCACTCCCCTGCGGCCGCCACCCCGGGCTTGTCGTGGGCGACGCAGGCCACCGGCTGGCCGGCCCGGGCCAGCCGCCCGGCCAGGCGCTGGGCTTCGACCACCGACGGACAGAGGATCAGCGCGTCGCCGTCGGGCGCCGTGGCCGCGGCCAGCACGAGCGGGTAGCGGTCGGCCCCCGGCGGCAGCCGCAGGACGGCCCGAGGGCGAGAGAGCGCGTCGGCGACCAGCGGATCGCCGACCGGGGGGCTCGCCTCGGCCGGGCAGGGTCGCTCCGGCAGGGCCCGGACCGCCCCCGGGGGCGACGCGGTCCGGAGGAACGCGGCCGGTCGGCCGGCCCAGCGCCAGGCGGCCCAGCGGGCGAGCTCTACGAGGTCTTCGGGCGGTCCCCAACCGGTGATCTTGGCCAGCGGCCGCAGCTCGATGTCCGGCCGGGGGTCGACGTCGACCGCGGTCACCCACGCACCGACCCGCCGCCCGTGGAGGGCGACGCGGACCATCGTCCCCACCCGGACGCGGTCCTCCCAGCCGTCCGGGACGGCGTAGTCGAACTCCTTGTCGATCGTCCCCTCGGGCAGGACCCGGACGATCACCGCTCAGGAGCGCATTCTGCGTGCAGTTCTGTACAGATCTGTACAGAAGTGCACGCAGAAACGGTTACAGGCCGAGCTGGGACTTGAGGTCGCCGACCCGCGAGGTGTGCTCCCAGGTGAAGTCGGTGTCGTCCCGGCCGAAGTGGCCGTAGGCAGCGGTCTTCTTGAAGATCGGCCGGCGCAGCTCGAGGTCCCGGACGATGGCCGCCGGGCGGAGGTCGAACACCTCGCGGACGGCCTTCTCGATCTGGGCCGGGTCGACCTGCTCGGTGCCGAAGGTCTCGACCAGGATCGAGACCGGCTGGGCCACGCCGATGGCGTAGGCGACCTGCACCTCGCAGCGCTTGGCGGCACCGGCGGCGACGACGTTCTTCGCCACCCAGCGGGCCGCGTAGGCGGCCGACCGGTCGACCTTGGACGGGTCCTTGCCCGAGAACGCACCGCCGCCGTGGCGGGCCATTCCGCCGTACGTGTCGACGATGATCTTGCGGCCGGTGAGGCCGCAGTCGGCGTGCGGGCCACCGAGCTCGAACGCACCGGTCGGGTTCACGAGCACCTTGAAGTCGTCGTTCGCGAACTCCTCGGGCAGCGTCGGCCGGATGACCTGCTCGATCAGGTCCGGCTTGATCGTCGTCTCCGAGTCGATCCCCGGCGCGTGCTGCGTCGAGATCAGGACCGTGACGAGCTTCGCCGGGCGGTCGTCCTCGTAGTCGACGGTGACCTGGGTCTTGCCGTCGGGGCGCAGGTACGGCAGCGAGCCCGACTTGCGGACCTCCGACAGGCGCTGCGAGAGCCGGTGGGCCAGCCAGATCGGCAGCGGCATGAGGTCGGCCGTCTCGTCGCACGCGTAGCCGAACATCATCCCCTGGTCGCCGGCGCCCTGGGCGTTGAGGATGTCCTCGCCCGAGGACCCGGTGCGGGTCTCGAGGGCGGTGTCCACGCCCTGGGCGATGTCCGGCGACTGCGGGTCGATCGAGGTGACGACGCCGCAGGTGTTGCCGTCGAAGCCGTACTGGGCGTTGTCGTAGCCGATCCCGTTGATGGTCTCGCGGACCAGCTTCGGGATCTCCACGTACGCGGAGGTGGTGATCTCGCCGGCGACCATGGCCAGGCCGGTGGTCACCATCGTCTCGCAGGCGACTCGGGCCATGGGGTCCTGGGCGATGATGGCGTCGAGGACGGCGTCGGATATCTGGTCGGCCATCTTGTCGGGATGGCCCTCGGTCACCGACTCCGAGGTGAAGGTCCAGCTGGTCAAAGCGAGCTCCTATTGCGGGGATGAAGACGGTAGGCGGTGGGCGACGATGGCGTCGAACACCGCCGCCGCCACCGCCCGCTTGTCGGCCAGGGCCACGTCGGCCACGACGCCGTCGGCGGACACGATCGTCACCTGGTTGGTGTCGTGCTCGAAGCCGACGTTCGGCGCGCTCACGTCGTTGGCGACGATCAGATCGAGGCCCTTGCGGGCCAGCTTCGCCTCGGCGTTGTCCCGCACGTCGCTGGTCTCGGCCGCGAAGCCGACCAGGGTCTGGGTCGGGGGCTTGGCCGCGCCGAGGCCGGCCAGGATGTCGGTGGTCGGCTCGAGCGTCACCGCCGGCACCCCGTCGGCCTTCTTGATCTTCGTGCCGACCGGGTGGGCCGGGCGGAAGTCGGCGACCGCGGCGGCCATCACGACCACGTCGGCAGCAGGCGCACGGGACATGACCGCCTGCTCCATCTCCGACGCGGTCGCCACCCGCACCACGTCGACGTCCGCGGACACCGAGCGGTCGGTGGTGGTGACCAGCGTGACCTTGGCCCCCCGCGACCAGGCCTCCTCGGCCAGCGCGTGGCCCTGCTTGCCCGACGAGCGGTTGCCGATGAAGCGCACGGGGTCGATGGGCTCACGGGTGCCGCCTGCGGTGACGAGCACGTGCAGGCCCTCGAGGTCGGGGCTGCGCAGGATCGCGTCCACGGCTGCCACGATGTCGGCCGGGTCGGCCAAGCGGCCCTTGCCGAGGTCGCCACCGGCCAGCCGGCCCTCCGCCGGGGGGACGATGCGCACGCCGCGGCTGGCCAGCAGGCGCAGGTTGTCCTGCACGGCGGGGTGCTCCCACATCTCGGTGTGCATCGCAGGTGCGATGACGACCGGCGCGCGAGTCGCGAGGAGGGTGGCGGTGAGCAGGTCGTTCGAGATGCCCGCGGCGTAGGTTCCGATCAGGCGGGCGGTGGCCGGGCAGACGACGACCAGGTCCGCGGTCTGGCCGAGGCGGGTGTGCGGGATCGGGTCGGCGTCGTCGAACAGCGAGGTGCGCACCGGCTCGGACGCGAGCGCCGAGAACGTGGTCGGGCCGACGAAGCGGGTCGCCCCGCGGGTCATGACCGGGACGACGTGCGCGCCGGCGTCGACCAGGCGCCGGCAGACCTCGATGGCCTTGTAGGCGGCGATGCCGCCGGTGATGCCGAGGACGATCCGCCGATCGGCCAGCACGGTCGGGTGGTCAGTCGGCGTCGAGCTCGGCCGCGTCGGCAGCTGCCGCGGCCTCGGCGGCCTCGATCTCCTCGAGCGAGGGGCCCTCGACCGCGACGATCTTGTCGGCCGCGATCTCCTCGAAGGCGATCGAGAGCGGCTTGCGGGCCACCGAGTTCACCTGCGGCGGCACGATGGTGCCGAGGCCGTCACCGAGCTGGCCGAAGTACGAGTTGATCTGGCGAGCCCGGCGGGCGCCCAGCGTGACCAGGCGGAACTTCGAGTCCGCTCGGTCGAGGAGCCCCTCGATCGGGGGGTTCATCATCGTGTCGTGCTGCCAGGCCATCGGTCTCCAAGGCTCGGGGGGACGGAAAATGCTACCCCACCAGCCCGAAATTGGCGCGTTCAGGAGCGCCATGCGCTCCCGACCGGGCCAATTTCGGTCTTCGGGGCGGCGGTCAGTGGCGCGATCGGGCGTCGGCGATGATCTGGTGGAGCTCGGCGACGGCCCGGTCGAGGTCGTCGTTCACGACGACCCGGGCGCCGAGGCGGCGACCCAGGTCCCGCTCGGCGACGCCCTTCTCCACCCGCTGGCGGACCTTGTCGGGCGGGTCGCCCCGCTCCCGCAGGCGGCGGGCCTGCTCGTCGGGCGATGGGGCGTCCACGAAGATCAGCTCGGCGTCGGGGAACCGGCCCTTGATCTCGGTCGCCCCCTGCACGTCGATCTCGAGGACGATGTCGGTGCCCTCGGGGGGGTCGGGCAGCGGCGTGCCCTGCCGGTAGTCGGTGAAGTGCACCCACTCGAGGAAGCCCTCGGCGTCGACCAGGGCCTGGAACTCGTCGTCGGTGACGAAGTGGTACGCGTCCTCGGACTCCCCCGGCCGGCGGGCGCGGGTGGTCCAGGATCGGCTGAGCCAGAGGCGCGGGTCCTCCGCGATCAGGCGCTCGACCAGGGTGCCCTTCCCGGCCCCACCGGGACCGGAGATGACGATGACCAGTGGCTCGGAGCTCCGGCGTCAGCCGCTCAGCTGCCGAACTCGGCCAGCAGGTCCTTGCGCTGCTGCACCCCGAGCCCACGCACCCGCCGCGTCTCGCTGATGCCGATCTTCTCCATCGTCCGGCGGGCCTTGACCTTGCCGACGCCCGGCAGCGACTCCAGGACGGCGAGCACCTTCATCTTCCCGACGATGTCGTCCTTCTCGGCATCCTCGAGCAGCTGGGGCAGCGCGAGCGACCCCATCTTCAGCTTCTCCTTGAGCTCGGCCCGGACCCGCCGGGCCTGTGCGGCCTTCTCCAGCGCCGCTTGGCGCTGTTCGGGCGAAAGGGCGGGAGGCAGAGGCATGAGGCGGAAGTTACCGCAAGATCACGGCGGACAAGCCCGCCACCCCCGGGCTACGCGGCCGTGAGCTCGGCGGTCAGCGCGGCCGCGGCTGCGACCGGATCCTCGGCCTGGGTGACGGCGCGTCCCACGACCAGGAGGTCCGCGCCGCCCGAGAGCGCCTCGGCCGGCGTCGCGGCGCGCGCCTGGTCGTGCTTCGGGCTGCCCGCGGGACGGATGCCGGGCACGACCTTCAGCAGCGCGGGCGCGTACTGGCGGATCTCGGTCAGGTCGGCCGCCGCGCACACGATGCCGCCGCAGCCGCCCTCGAGCGCGACCTTCACGCGCTTCGGGACGATGTGGGGCGGCGCCTCGCTGTCGGAGGTGAGGACGGTGACCGCGAGCGCGGTCGGCGTGGCCAGGCCCGCGTTGCCGGCGCCCTCGGCCAGGCCCTCGACGCCGGCCCGCAGCATGTCGACGCCGCCGTGCGCGTGCATCGTGACGTAGGAGATGCCCAGCGCACCGAGCACCCGGGCCGCCTTGCCGACGGTCGTCGGGATGTCGTGCAGCTTGAGGTCGACAAAGACCTCGTAGCCGAGGTCGAGCAGCGGACCGATCGAGTCCGGGCCGGACGCACTGAAGAGCTCGAGGCCGACCTTGGCGACGCCGAACCACGGCTTGAGGTCGCGGGCCAGGCGCATGGCGGCCACCAGGTCGTCGGCGTCGAGGACGAGCGCCAGGTGCTCTCGCACCGTGGACTCGGCCACCGCTTCGGTCATGTGATCCCTCCGATCACGTCTGCCAGAGCCCGCACGCCGTGGCGCCGGCACCAGTCTCCCAACTCGGTCAACACCCGGGCCGCCGCGGCTGGGTCGGCGAACGTGGCCGTTCCCACCTGCACCGCCGACGCGCCCACCAGCAACAGCTCGACCGCGTCGACCCCGGACGAGACCCCGCCAACACCCACGATCGGGAGTTCCGGATGGGCCTCGTGGACATCGTGCACGGCGCGGACCGCCACCGGGTGGATGGCCGGACCGGACAGCCCGCCACCGCCGTTGGCCAGGCGCGGGCGGCGGGTCTCGACGTCGACGGCCATGCCGAGCACCGTGTTGACGAGCGTGACCGCCTCGGCACCGCCCGCACGAGCCGCGGCGGCGATGCCGGGGAGGTCGACGACGTTCGGGCTGAGCTTCGCCCAGCGGGGCCGGCCGCACGCAGCCGTCGCGGCCATCGCCTCGGTGGTGGCCGACGCCGAGTGGGCGAACATGTCGTGGCGCGACTCGAGGTTCGGGCACGACAGGTTGACCTCGACCGCGACGACGGTGGCCGGCGCGTCGGCGAGCATCGCCGCGGCCCGCTCGTAGTCGGCGACGGTGCGGCCCCAGATGCTGGCCACCACGCGCGCCCCGGTCGCGGCGAGGCCCGGAAGGTCGTCGCGCAGCCACGTCTCGACGCCCGGTCCCTGCAGACCGACCGCGTTGAGCATCCCCGCGGTGGTCTCGTGCACGCGCGGCGCCGGGTTGCCCGGCCAGGGGTCGGCGGACAGCGACTTCACCACGACGGCGCCGAGCGAACCGAGGTCGAGGTACGGCGCGAGCTCCGCGCCGTGGCCGGCGGTGCCCGACGCGGTCATGACCGGGTTGGGCAGCGTCACCGAACCGATGCGGGCGCCGAGGTCGGTCGTGACCTCGCGGGTCGTCCTCGAGCGCACCGCCAACTTCACTCGAACAGCTCGAGCTGGTCGTCCGGCCGGGTGGCCGTGCCCGCGTGGAACTCCTGGAGCGAGCGGACCCGCAGCTCGTTCATGGCCCAGTCGACCATGCCCGACGCGGCGGCCAGGCCGGCGGCGGCGGTCGTCAGGCACGGGATGCCGGCCACGCCGGCGGCGTTGCGGATGTACCGCCCGTCCTCACGGGAGCCGCCGCCCTTCGGGCTGTTCACGACCAGCGTGATCTCACCGGCCTCGATGAGGTCGACCGCGGTGGTGCCCTCCTCGATGCCGAGCTTCGCGACGCGCGTCTTCACCCGCACACCGCCTGCCTCCAGCGCGTCGGCGGTGCCGCCGGTCGCGGCGATCGCGAACCCCAGCCGGGCGAAGCTGTGCGCGGCCTCGACCGCGACCGCCTTGTCCTTGTCGGCCACAGAGACGAAGACGGTCCCCCGCTCGGGCAGCCGGTCCCCCGCGGCGATCTGGCTCTTGGCGAAGGCGAGCCCGAACGTCTTGTCGATGCCCATGACCTCACCGGTCGAGCGCATCTCCGGTCCGAGCACCCGGTCGGCGTCGGGGAAGCGGTTGAACGGGAGCACCGCCTCCTTCACCGCGACGTGGCCGCCCTGGACCGGCGGCGTGAGCAGGCCTTCCTCCCGGAGCTCGGCCAGCGTGGCGCCGACCATCACCCGGGCCGCCACCTTCACCAGCGGCACACCGGTCGCCTTGGCGACGAACGGGACCGTGCGCGAGGCGCGCGGGTTGGCCTCGATCACGAAGACCTGGCTGCCCTTGACCGCGTACTGCACGTTGATCAGGCCGCGGACGTCGAGCGCCTCGGCGATCTTGCGGGTGTGCTCCTCGATCACGTCGATCGTCTCGGGGGTGAGCGAGTAGGGCGGGATCGAGCAGGCCGAGTCGCCGGAGTGGACCCCGGCCTCCTCGACGTGCTCCATCACGCCGCCGATGAGCACCTCGCCGGTGGCGTCGCGGATCGCGTCGACGTCGACCTCGGTGGCCTCCTCGAGGAAGCGGTCCACGAGCACCGGACGCTCGGCCGACAACCCACCCTCGCGACCGAGGGAACCGAAGCTCGCGAGCTCGGCCATGGCTCGCTGGAGCTGCGCGTCGTCGTAGACGATCTCCATGGCGCGGCCGCCGAGCACGTAGCTCGGGCGGACGAGCACCGGGTAGCCGATGTGCTCGGTGATGGCGAGCGCCTGCTCGTAGGAGGTGGCGGTTCCGCCGGCCGGCTGCGGGATCTCGAGCCGGGCGCACAGCGCGTTCCACTGGTCGCGGTCCTCGGCGAGGTCGATCGACGCCGGGCTGGTGCCGAGCACGAGCCCGTCGGGCAGCCGGTGCGCCAGCTTGAGCGGCGTCTGGCCACCGAGCGACACGATGATCCCGACCAGCTCACCCGACGCCTGCTCGACGTCGATGACGTTGAGCACCTCTTCGAGGGTCAGCGGCTCGAAGTAGAGGCGGTCGCTCGTGTCGTAGTCGGTCGAGACGGTCTCGGGGTTGCAGTTGACCATCACGGTCTCGTAGCCGGCGTCGCGCAGGGCGAAGCTCGCGTGCACGCAGCAGTAGTCGAACTCGATCCCCTGGCCGATGCGGTTCGGTCCCGAGCCGAGGATCATCACCTTCCGCCGGTTGCTCTCGCGCACCTCGTCGGAGTCCTCGTAGGTCGAGTAGTGGTACGGCGTCTCGGCCTCGAACTCCGCCGCGCAGGTGTCGACGGTCTTGAACGTGGCCCGCACATCGGTTGCGAGCCGCGCCGCCCGCACGTCGGTCTCGTCCACGCCCCACAGGTACGCGAGCTGCGCGTCCGCGAACCCGAGCCGCTTGGCCCGCCGCCAGCCGGCCCGGTCCATGCCGGCGAAGCCGACCTCCGCGAGGTGGAGCCGCTCCTCGGTGATCATCAGGATCTGGTCGAGGAACCAGGGGTCGACCTTGGTGCTGGCCGCGACCGCGTCGAGGCTCACGCCGCGGCGCAGCGCCGCCTCCAGCTGGAACGGCCGGTCGGGCGTGCCCACCGACGCGTGCGCGACGAGCTCGTCGTCGCTCATGCCTTCGAGCACGGCCTCGCCGGGGTCGCAGTTGAGCCCGAGGCGACCGTGCTCGAGCGAGCGCAGCGCCTTCTGGAGCGACTCGGGGAAGGTGCGGCCGATCGCCATCGCCTCGCCCACCGACTGCATCTGCGTGCCCAGCACGTCGGCGGTGCCGGGGAACTTCTCGAACGCCCAGCGCGGCACCTTGGTGACGACGTAGTCGATGACCGGCTCGAAGCTGGCCGGCGTCGCACCGGTGATGTCGTTGGTGATCTCGTCGAGCGTGTAACCGATGGCGAGCTTCGTGGCGATCTTGGCAATCGGGAAGCCGGTGGCCTTCGACGCCAGCGCACTTGATCGAGACACGCGTGGGTTCATCTC
>JAFBAD010000261.1 GCA_019247975.1 Acidimicrobiia bacterium | reverse complement strand
CGGGTCCGGTGGCGACCAGTTCGGTGTCGTTGCGGTGCCGGCGCTGCGTCGCGACGAGGCACAGGTCCACGGCCGGACCGCGCACCACGTTCGCCGCGCCCTCCGGCCCGAACGCCCACGTCGCCCCCGAGGGCGCGGTGAGCTCGACGCGCACCGGCTGGTCGGGCACCGCTCGCCCGTGGGCCCGGTAGCTGTTCGGCATCGCCCGTGCGCAGATGAAGGCGACGTGGCGCAGGCGGTCGGTCGGCGTGCGCACGACACCGAGCGCGTCGGCTACGTCCTGGCCGTGGGCCCAGGTCTCCATGATCCGGGCGGTCAGGGTCGACGCGACGGTCATGTCCGGTCCGTACCACGGCACCCGGGCGCCGGGGTCCGCCGCCCGTCCGGCTGCGACCAGTTCCGTCCGGGCCCGGCGCAACCAGTCGAGCGCAGCGGGGCCGTCGAGCGACCGGTCGCGCTCGGCCGCCGCGTCGACGATCCCGAGCGGTCCACCGGGCGCCGGTCGTGACGCCTCGAACGCGGCGGGGTCGACGATCGAGAGGCGGGCCGCGTCATCGAAGCGGGCCACGTGGGCGACCTGGTCCCGCACGTTCCACCCGGCCGCCGGCGTCGGCGTGGCCCAACCGGCGGCGTCGAGGTCGGCCACGAGGGCGATGAGCTCGTGGCCCTCGGCGGCGAGGTCGTCGCACAGGGCATCGATGTCGACCGCCATCAGGACCGCCGCGGGAGCCAGATCTCGGCCCGCACCTCGTCGTCGGTCGGACGGGTCCACACGAGCCGACCGCCGTGGGCCACCGTCACGGCCTCCACGATCGTAAGCCCGATGCCGGCCTCGTGGGCTGCGCCGCCGACCGCCGAGTTCACCACCGCCACCACCGACCAGTCGCCGTCGACCCGGGTCGACACCTCGACCCACCCGCCGGGCCGGTTGTGGCGGCTGGCGTTGCTGAGGAGGTTGAGGATCGCCTGGCGCAGGAGCGCATCGTCCCCCCGGACCGGGGTCTCGACCAGCGCCAGGTCCACCCGGAGGTCACGCCACTCCTTGCCGTTGACCACGCTTCCGAGCACGTCGCCGGTGATCTGGTCGAGCTCGAGATCGGTCTGCGCGAGGTCGCCGATGCCGCTGCGGGCAAGGACGAGCAGCGCTGCGATGAGGCGTTCGGCGCGGTGGGCGGACGCGTCGATCTGGTCGATCGCCCGCTCCCGCTCGTCCTCGTCGGCGCTGCGCAGGAACTCGGCCTCGCTGGCGATGGTGGCGAGCGGGGTCCGCAGCTCGTGGGCGACCTGGCCGGAGAAGCTGCGCTGCGCCTGGAACGCGGTGTCGACGCGGTCGAGCATCGAGTCGAACGTGTCGGCCAGATCGCCGATCTCGTCCGCCGGTCCCTCGTAGCCGACCCGCTCGTTGAGGTGCATCTCCGACGCCCGGCGCGCCTTCGCGGTGATCACCTTCACCGGCTGCACCGCCCGCCCGGCGATGAACCAGCCGGCACCCCCGGCGACGGTCGCGGTGAGCACCAGTGCGAGGAGCGACCAGGCGCGCGACCGTCGTGCCGCGTCGTCCTGGGCCGAGCGCTGGACGTCACGGAACACCTCGTTCAGCGTGAGCCCGCTCGGCGTCGTGAACTTCGAGTCGCTGTCGCTCAGGATCGCCTCGGGGTGGGCCCGCAGGAACGCGACCGCCTGCTCGCGCGTCGTGCCGAACCGGTGCAGGATCGCGTCGGTCTGGTCGGCGGGGGACTGGAACACCGCCCGCTGGTAGCTGATCGCGCCGATCACGATCACCAGCCCGCCACCGAGCAACAGGATCGTGGCGACCGCGACCGCGATGCGCATGCGGAAGGTCATGTCGCCTCCGAGAGTCGGTAGCCGGCCCGGGCCACGGTTTCGATGAGCGGTGGGTCGCCGAGCTTGCGGCGGAGCGTCGCGATCGTGACCCGCACCGCGTTGCTGAACGGGTCGAGGCGGTCGTCCCACACCCGCTCCATGAGCTCCTCCGCGCTGACCAGCACGCCGGGAGCGCTGATCAGCTCCTCGAGCACCGCGAACTCGCGGTTGGTCAGGTCGAGCGGCCGGCCGGCCCGCTCGACCCGGCGGCGCGCCGGGTCGACGACCAGCTCGCCCCACTCCAGCCGGGCCGGCCGGGGCCGCGCCGCACGCCGGCCGAGCGCCCGCACGCGGGCGTGCAGCTCCTGCATCGCGAACGGCTTCGGCATGTAGTCGTCGGCGCCCAGGGTGAGGCCCTCGACGCGATGCTCCACGGTGGTCGACGCGGTGAGCATCAGCACCCGGGTCATGGACTGGGACTCGTTCAGTTGGCGGCACACCTCGTCGCCGTGCACGACCGGCAGGTCGCGGTCGAGCACCACGACGTCGTAGTCGACCGACGCCAGCTTCTCGAGGGCCTCAGCCCCGTCGCGCGCGAGGTCCACGCCGAGCGCGCGCTGGCGCAGGCCGCGGACGATGGCGTCGCCGAGCGGGCCGTCGTCCTCGACCACCAGCACCCTCACGGAGCACGCACCGCCTCGACCAGGTGGGCGCGGCCGTGGGCGGCGAGCTGCTCGCGGAGCGCGGTCCGGTCCCCGTCGTCGAGCGGGCGGTACCGGTCGCCGTCACGGACCCACACCGGGTCCGAGGTCTCCCATGCCTCCCGGGCCATGACCCGCTTGAGGACCTTGTTGGTCTCGGTGGCCGGCATCTGCTCGGACACCCGCACGTACCGCGGCGTCCACACCGTGCCGAGGTCGGGCTGGTCGCGGAGGAAGGCGGCCAGCGCGTCCGGGTCGAACGTCGCGCCGTCGGCCAGCTGGAGCGCGACCATGATCTGGTCGCCCACGGAGACGTCGGGCACCGCGTACGCGGCGACGAGCGCGACGCCGGGCGCGCGGGCGACGATGCGCTCGATCGGGGCCGCTCCGAGGTTCTCGCCGCCGACCCGGATCCACTCGATCGACCGGCCGGCGAAGTACACGAAGCCCTGCTCGTCCTGGTAGGCGAGATCGCCGCTCCAGTACATGCCGCCCCGCATGCGCTCGGCGTTCGCGTCCTCGTCGGCGTAGTAGCCCTCGAAGAGCCCCGCTCCGGCCGTGTTGACCAGCTCGCCGACCGCCTCGTCGAAGTTGAGCAGGTGGCCGTCGTCGTCGAAGCGGGCCGCCGCGACCGGTTCGCCGCTGGCCGGGTCGAGGATCGCACCGCCGTCGGGCAGCCGGCCGATGGAGCCGGCCGGCGTGTCAGGCGTCCGGCCGACCGTGATGCCGGTCTCGGTCGAGCCGAAGCCGTCGGACACGTGGCACCCGAAGCGCTCCCCGAACCGTGGGATGTCGAGCGGCGCGGCTTCGTTGCCGATCGCCAGCTTCAGCGGGTTGTCGGCGTCGTCGGGCTGCTCGGGCGTGGCGAGGATGTACGCGAGCGGCTTGCCGACGTAGTGGAAGTAGGTGACGCCGTAGGTCCGCACGTCGGGCAGGAAGCCCGACGCCGAGAACTTCCGCTTCAGCACCATGCGGGCCCCGGACGAGACGACCGCGCCCCACCCCTGGATCATGCAGGCGGAGTGGAAGATCGGCATCGACAGGTAGGCGATGTCGTCGCGGGACATGAAGACGCAGGGGTTCGGCCCCCACGGCACGATCTTGCGGTGCGTCATGCGCACCGCCTTCGGATCGCCGCTCGTGCCCGAGGTGAAGATGAGCATGAAGAGCGTCGCCTCGTCGATGCCCTCGTCAACAACCGCCGGTGCGCCGGCGAACGGCGTGACCGCGGTTGCGTACGCCGGGTCGTCGGCCAGCAGGATGCGGTCGGACGCGAACGGGAGCGACAGGCCGTCGAACACCGACGCGTACTTGCGCTCGGTGACGACGAGCTGGCAGTCGGTCCGCTCGATGTCCCGGACGAGCTCGGCGCCGCGCCGCGTGGTGTTGAGGCCGACGATCACCGCGCCCGAGAGCGCGGCTGCGCCGAGGAGGAACGTGAACTCGGGGATGTTGTCGAGCAGCACGCCGACGTGGAACGGTCCGTTCCGACGGACCGATCGCAGCCACGCGGCCCGGGCCCCGCAGGTGGCGACGTACTCGCGCCAGGTCCACTGCTCGTCCTCGAACTGCACCGCCACGCGGTCGTCGTCGGCCAGCGGGAGCAGGTAGTCGGCGAGGGACCAGGGCACGGGGAACTTCTACATCGTGGGGCTGCACGGCGGGGTCGGCCTCTGGGATCATCTGGTCGTGGCCCGGGACGAGGTGGTGGTGGCGCCCGACAGCGCGCCGGTGCGGGTGACGACGTCGTCCGGTCAGATCACGGTGATCGGGGAGGCCCGGGAGGACATCGTCGCGGTCACGACGGGCGGACGCCGAGAGGCCGCCGGTGGAGCGGGCGGCCTCGAGGTCGCCATGACCACGTCGTCGGACGGCGTCGAGATCCGCTGCCCGACCGGCACCGACGTGATGGTCGGCAGCGCGTCGGGAGGGGTCGATCTGCGGGGCCACCTCGGTGCGGTCCGGGTCACGACGGGGAGCGGGTCCATCGTGGTCGAGTCGGTGACGTCGGCCGACCTGCGCACGCAGTCGGCGCACATCGAGGTGGGCGAGTGCTCGGGCGCGTGCCGCATCTCGAACACGAGCGGGCGCATCGACGTGCACCGCGCCGCGTCGGTGTGGGTCAAGGGCGTGTCCGGCACGATCGACGTCGCCGCGGAGGACGTGCACCTGCGCACGGTCAGCGGCTCGGTCCGGATCGCCACGGAGACCGGTGCCGCGATCGAGACCGTCTCGGGAGACGTCGAGATCTTCGTGCCGCCCGGGTTCGAACCGCGCGTGCGGTCCCGCAGCATCAGCCGCATCGACGTCGAGGTGCCGCAGGGAGACGACGGAGAGATCGCGGTGCGCAGCGTCAGCGCGCGGGTGCGCGTGCGATCGCGATGACGGCCACGGCGGCGCCGCCGGCGGTGGTGTCGGGCACGGTGCTGTTCACCGACCTCGTCGGCTTCACCGAGTTCACCGCGGTCCAGGGTGACGCCGGCGCGCTCGACCTGCTCGCCAAGCAGGAGGAGATCGTCCGCGCCGTGATGCCGCAGGGCTCGCGCACGGTGAAGGAGCTCGGCGACGGTCTGCTGCTGTGGTTCCCCGACGCCGACTCCGCGCTCGCCACCGCGCTCGACCTGCAGGACGGGTTCGAGGCGGCGGCCGAGGAGACCGCGCTGCCACTCTGGGTGCGCATGGGCCTGCACTGGGGTCGCCAGACGCCGCGCGGCGACGACCTCGTGGGCCACGACGTCAACGTCGCGGCGCGCATCGTCGACGTCGCCGGCCCGGGCGAGGTGCTCCTCTCCGACTCCACCCTGCGTGCGCTCGCGCACGCTGATGCCCGGATCTGCTTCGACGAGCTGGGGCCGGTCGTGATGAAGGGCCTGCCCGACGCGATCCCGCTCTTCCGCGCCTGGCGGGACTGAATCAGCGCAGCTGCACCGCGAAGAAGACCACGGCCAGGGCGGACAGGCCCGACGCCGCGCCCCACACCGCCAGCCCACGACGGGTCGACGCCAGCGAGTGCAGCAGCGCGGTGAGGCCCGACAGCGCGACGAGCCCGATCTTGATCATCAGCGTGTGGCCGTAGTCGCTGTCCCACACCGGGTCCACCGCGGCAATGTTCCAGAGGCCGGTGACGATGAGGATGCCGTAGGCGATCCAGGCCACCTGGTTGAAGCGGCGGGCGACGACGCGCGGCGCCTCGGGTGCCACCGAGCGCAGGCCCGGCACGAGCGCCGCCAGTGTGAGCTGCCCGCCAACCCACACCGTCGCCGCGATGACGTGGATGAAGATGCGGACGGTGTCCCACGTGATCGGCAGCACCCCGTCCGGCTACCCGTCCTCGAGCACGGCATCGGCCAGGGTGGACAAGGTGTCGTCGGTGACGCCGACCGAGCCGAGCCACGCGGTGATCGAGCCGTGGTGCTCGCGCAGGTGGGCGAGGACGTCGAGCATGGTCGCGGCCTCGGCGCCGAGGACCCACGCGGGCCGGGCGGTGAGGAGCGCGTGCGAGTCGGGGTCGTGGTCGGCCAGCCAGCGCAGGCTGGCCTCGGTGATCTCGCTCGTGCGGGCGTAGTCCGCGGCGACGTCCTCGTCGGTCACGCCGAGCGCGCTGAGGAGCAGGCCGACGACCAGCCCGGTGCGGTCCTTGCCGGCGGTGCAGTGGACGAGGGCGGGGAGCCCACCGGGCGCGGCGAGCCGGCTGATCACCCGGCCGAACCGCTCGCCGGAGGCCTCCAGCATCCCGACGTACGCGCCGGAGAGGTCGGTCACCGTGCCCATGTCGCGCGACCGGGTGTCGTCGAACATCGGCATGTGCTCGGTGGGGATCGGCAGCCGGCCCGCGCCGTGGTCGTCGAGCTCGCCCTGGCTGCGCAGGTCGACGATCAGGCCGACGCCGAGATCCGCGAGCACCCCGGCCTCCTCGGGCGGGATGCGGTGCGGCGAGTCCGACCGCAGGAGCACCCCCGAGCGGACGACCCGGCCGTCGCCGGTGCGGAGCCCCCCGACATCGCGGAGGTTGAAGATCCCGTAGCTGGTGAGGTCGGCCATCGTGTTTGTCATGATGACCGACCCTGGTTCGTCGTGATGAAAGAGGGGGTGACGGCGGGATGAACGTGAAGCTCGCGTACCGGCTCGAGCTGTACCGCTCCGCCGGGATGGACGTGCCGGTCGAGGCGGTCCGCCGGGCCGAGGAGCTGGGCTTCCACTCGGTGTGGAGCGCGGAGGCCTACGGCGCCGATGCCCTGTCGCCGCTCGCCTACCTGGCCGCCTGCACGTCCCGGATCAAGCTGGGGACCGCGATCGCGCAGGTCGCGGCCCGCCCGCCGGCGACGCTGGCGATGCACGCCCTGACCATCGACGCGCTGGCCGGGGGCGGCCGGGTCATCATCGGGGTCGGTGTGTCCGGCCCGCAGATCGTCGAGGGCTGGTACGGCCAGCCGTGGGGCCACCCGAACGAACGGCTGCGGGACTACATCACGATCACCCGCAAGGTGCTCGACCGCGAGGAGCCGGTCACCCACGACGGTCCCGAGATCTCGCTCCCGTACCGGGGCCCGGGAGCGCTGGGCCAGGGCAAGCCGCTCAAGTCGATCCTGCACCCGGCGTCGCGCATCCCGATCTGGCTGGCGTCGGGCGGCCCCCGCAACACCGAGCTCTGCGCCGAGCTGTGTGACGGCTGGCTGCCCATGGGCCTCGGCCCCGACGGCACCTCGTCCTACGACGCCCAGCTGCAGCGCGGCTTCGCGGCGCGACCGAGCGGCGCGCCATCCCCCGACGACTTCGAGGTGTTCGGCTCGCTCAGCATCCGGATCACCGACGATGTGCAGGGCGCGCTCGACGCGATGCGCCCGCTCACCGCGATGTACGTCGGTGGCATGGGGAGCGAGTCGCACAACTTCCACCGCGACGCGATGGCCCGACGCGGCTTCCCGGAGGAGGCCGATCGCATCGGCGAGCTGTGGCGGGCGGGACGCAAGGAGGAGGCGATGGCCGCGGTGCCCGAGGCGTACCTCGCCCAGAACACGCTCCTGGGATCGCCGCAGCGGATCCGTGAGCAGTGGGAGCGCGGTGACGTCGTGGCGCCCGGGGTGACCGGGCTGATCGTCGGCACGCAGCAGCTCGAGGCGCTCGACCTGATCGCCGACCTGGCCGGCACGAGAGAGGTGGACGCACCGTCATGACCGACGAACTGATCCTGGTCGACAGCCCGGCGGAGCACATCCGCCGGATCACGCTCAACCGTCCGGCCAAGCGCAACGCGATCTCCACGCCGCTGCGCGTCGCGCTGCTCGAGCAGCTGCGGACCCATGACCACGATCCGGACGTGCGGGTCACCATCATCCGCGGTGCTGGGCCGTGCTTCTCGGCCGGCTACGACCTGAGCGAGCCGCTGATGGAGGGGTCGCCCTTCTACTCGGCGCCGGGCGACGGGGAGTGGGCCCGTCAGGCCAACGACACCTGGTTCAGCGTGTGGGACCTGGCCAAGCCGGTCATCGCCCAGATCCACGGCTACGCGATCGCCGGCGCGACGGAGCTCGCGTCCGCCTGCGACCTCGTCTACATCGCCGACGACGCCTTCATCAGCTACCCGATCGTGCGTGTCGCGAGCCCGCCCGACTTCCAGTACCACACGGTCCTGCTCGGCCTCCGCCACTCGCTCGAGCTCATGCTGACCGGCGACCGGATCGACGGTGCCGAGGCGACCCGCATCGGCTTCGCCAACCGCGCCTACCCGGCCGACCGGCTCGAGGACGAGGTGCTCGCCATCGCCGGGCGGGTGGCTGGCATCCCGAGCGACCTCGCGCAGATCAACAAGCGCTCGGTGCACCGCGCCTTCGACGTGTGGGGCGCGCGCGCCGCCATCCGCGCCGGCACCGAGCTCCAGGCCCTCGCGTCGCACACCGAGACCGCCGCCGCCTTCCGCGAGAACGCCCTCGAGATGGCCAAGCGCGCCCAGCAGTAGCCGCCGGCCGGTAAGCTGAGGCGGTCGAAGGGGAGTATCCCTCGCACGATCGTCGTCATCACGGCTCCGGCCCGGTGATCGTGGCCCGGCAACGGGCGGGAGAGACCTTCGGTTGATCGTCACCGATCCAACCGGAGGACCTCGTGCCCACATCTGCATCCCTGCTCGCCGCCACCGGCGGCGGCGGCCACTTCGTCGACCTCGACGTGCCTCCGTGGGCATGGGCGGCGCTGGTCGGCGTGATCGTGACCCTGCTGGTCGGCGATCTGCTCCTCGTCCACCGCCGGCCGCACGACATCTCCTTCAAGGAGGCGGCGATCGAGTCCGCGGTGTGGATCGGTCTCGGCCTCACGTTCGCGCTCGTGCTCGCGTGGACGGCGGGCGGCGCGGCGGCCGGTGAGTACATCTCCGGCTACCTGATCGAGAAGAGCCTGTCGGTCGACAACGTGTTCGTCTGGGCGGTCATCTTCAGCTACTTCGCCGTGCCCGCGAAGTACCAGTTCCGGGTGCTCTTCTGGGGCATCTTCGGGGCGCTCGTGCTGCGGGCGGCCTTCATCTTCACCGGCGTCGCGCTGATCGAGCGGTTCGACTGGATCCTGTACGTCTTCGGCGCCTTCCTGCTCGTCACCGCGGTGAAGGTCGCCCGCCACAGCGGCGCCGAGGTCCACCCCGACCGGAACCCGGTGCTGCGCCTCGTGCGGCGGGTCGTGCCGTCGACGCCCGACCTCGACGGCCAGAAGCTCTTCACCCGGCGCACCGGCGCGCTGCTCGCCACGCCCCTGTTCGCGGTCCTCGTGCTCATCGAGACGACCGACGTGGTCTTCGCGGTCGATTCGATCCCGGCGATCCTCGCCGGGTCGCACGAGCCGTTCATCGTGTTCGCGTCGAACGCGTTCGCGATCCTCGGCCTCCGGGCCCTGTACTTCCTGCTCGCCGGCATGGCGGGGCGGTTCCGCTACCTGAACCGGGGCCTCGGGGTGATCCTCGGCTTCGTCGGCGTGAAGATGCTGCTGGTCGACGTCGTGCACCTGCCGAGCCCGGTCAGCCTCGCGGTCATCGCCGGTGTGCTGACCGTGACGATCGTGCTCAGCCTCCGCGCCGACCGCCGGGCGGGCGACGATCAGGGAATGGCGCCGCCGTCCTTGAACGACACGATGTCGTCCCAGTCGTAGCCCATCTCGAGCAGCAGCTCCTCGGTGTGCTGACCGTGCTCCGGCGGCACCGAGCGGGGCGCCCACGGCGTCCCCGAGAAGTCCGCCGGGCTCGCGACCATGCGCATCGGCTCGCCGCCGTCGGGCGATGGAACGTCGACGAACCCGCCCGCGGCGAGCACCTGCGGATCGGTCACCGTCTCGTGCGCGTGCTGGACCGGGGCCCACCACACGTCCTCCCGGTCGAACACCTCGCCCCACTCGTCGAGCGTCTTCGTCGCGAAGATCGCGTTCATCTCCGCAACCAGCTCGGCCGAGTTGATGCCGCGGTCGCGCATCGAGCGGAAGCGGTCGTCGTCGGCCCACTCCGGTCGGCCGATGGCCCGCAGCACGTCCGGCCAGTGCCGGCTGCCCTGCAGCCCGAGCATCCAGAAGCGGCGACCGTCGCCCGCGGTGTACGCGCTGATGAGCGGGTTCGGCGGCGCGTTGACCGTCATCGGCGTGGTCGGCACGCCCATGCGCAGGGCCATGCTGATGTCCCAGCCCATCATGTAGAGGCCGGTGCGCAGCAGCGACGTGGTGACCAGCTGCCCCTGGCCGGTCCGCTCCCGAGCCAGCAGCGCAGCGGCGATCGCGCCGGCGGTGGCCATGCCGGCCATGTGGTCGCCCATCCCGCCCCGTTGGTACGGGAGGTCGTGGCCGTCGGGCGTCAGCGAGGCGGCGATGCCGGCGCGGGACCAGAACGCGCCGACGTCGTACGCAGCGCGATCGCGGTCCTCGCCGGCGAGCCCGTACCCGGTGAGGTGCGCGTACACGAGGCGCGGGTTGCGGGCCGAGAGGGTCTCGTGGTCGAGCCGCGCTCGTTCCAGCGCGCTTGGGCGGGCGTTCGACACGAACACGTCGGCGCGGTCGATCAGCTCGGCGGCGACGCGCTGGCCGTCGGGGTGCGAGAGGTTCAGCGCGATGCTCCGCTTGTTGCGGTTGTCCAGCTCGAAGGGCGGGTTCGACTGATCGAGACCGACCGCGGACAGCAGCGCCCGGAACGGGTCGCCCTCGGGCGGCTCGATCTTCACGACCTCCGCGCCCCAGTCCCCGAGGATCGCCGCAGCGGCGGGTCCGGCCACCCACATGCCGACCTCGACGACGCGGAAGCCCTCCAGCGGTCCAGGCACGGGCCGAACCTTAGAACGGCGTTCTGAAGGACGGGCCGGGTCCCTGGTACCAGGCGGGTCCTTCAGAACGAGTCGGTAACGTCCGACGCATGCGCATCGGGTTGACGGGAGGCGCTTCGAGCGTCGAGCGGATGGTGGAGCAGGCCGTGCAGGCCGAGGCCGACGGATTCGCCTCGCTCTGGTACGCGAGCGCGGTCGGCGGCGACCCGCTCGTCGCGATGGCCTTCGCCGGCAAGGCGACCAACGCGATCGAGCTCGGCACCTCCGTGCTGCAGACCTACACGTGCCACCCCGTGCTCCAGGCGAACCGCGCCGCGTCGACTGCGGCCGGCATGGGACGGCCGGGCCTGACCATCGGCCTCGGCCCCTCCCACCAGCCGGCGATCGAGGACGCGTACGGCCTCTCGTACGCGACACCGGGCCGGCACACCGAGGAGTACGTGCGAGTGCTCGCGCCCCTGCTGCGGGGCGAGACGGTCGACCACCACGGCGACGAGTTCGACGTGCACCTCGAGGGCCGGGTGGCGCCGCCCCCGCACCCGGTGTCGCTGATGATCTCCGCGCTCGCGCCGCGCCTCCTCCGGGTCGCCGGCCAGTACACCGACGGGACGATCCTCTGGATGGGCAACGCCCGTGCGGTCGAGACCCACGTGCTGCCCCGCATCACGAAGGCGGCCGCCGACGCGGGCCGGCCCTCGCCGCGCATCGTGTGCGGCCTGCCGATCGCGGTGACCGACGACGAGGCAGGCGCCCGGGTGGTCGCGGCCGAGATGTTCGCCGGCTACGGCGTGCTCCCGAACTACCGCCGCATCCTGGACATCGGGGGAGCCGACGGCCCGGCCGACGCCGCCATCGTCGGTGACGAGGCGTCGGCGGCCGACCAGGTCCGGGCGCTCGCAGACGCAGGCGTCACCGACTTCTGGGCCGCCCCGTTCCCGGTCGGCGCGGACCGCCGGGCCAGCCGGCAGCGGACGGTCGACCTCCTGCGCTCGTTGCTCTAGCGCGCGGCGGCGGCCTCGACGACCGTGCCGGCGAAGAAGTCGGGGTTGGTCGCGCTGAACAGCCGGACCGCGTTCTCGAACGTGAACGCCCGGAACTGCTCCCGGTCGAGCAGGCCGTCCTCCACCAGCTCCCACGCCTCGGGCAGGACCTCGGTGACGTCGGGGACGTCCCAGTGGCCGATGTCCGATGCGAACATCGCCTGGAGCTGCGTGCCACGCGGGTTGATCCTCGTGTCGAAGGCGAGTGCGTTCATCGGGTCGTCAGCCTCGCAGCCGAAGAAGCACTGCCGGGTGAAGACCTCGACGATGTCGTCGACCGAGCAGAAGCCGCTCTGGTCCCACTCGTCGATCGTGGCCCGGTCCTCGTCGGGATCGGACAGGAAGTCGAGGCCCTCGGCGAGGCGGTCGGCGCGACTCGTGAAGGCCTCGTCGCCGTGCTCGTGCAGCAGCCGGGCGAGCTCGTCGCGGTCGAGGTGGGCCGGGTCGTAGTGGGCGAGCGCCTCGGCGTTGCGCTTCTCGAAGTGGCCGATGACGTCGGCGAAGAGGTTGCTGGCCCAACCTGCGCCGCCCTCGAGGAACGCGAAGCGCAGCTGCGGGAACCGCCTCATCGCCCCGCCGAACAGGAGCGACCGGCACACCGCCTCGCTGCCCGCCGCGAAGTTGCCGATGTGGTTGGCGACGTAGTTGCCCGGCGACACGCGGCTGCCGAAGCCGATGCCGGTCGAGTGGAACGTGGGAGAGACGCCGAGCTCCACGCAGCGCTGCCAGAGCGGGTCGTAGTCGTGCGCGCTGTCGAGGCCGAGGCCGTCGACCCACCGCGCCGCCGGATCGCCGTCGTGGCCGGGCGCCGGCCGGAGCACGAGACCACCGAAGAGGAACGCCCGCAGGCCGAGCTCGTCGGTGGCGAAGTCGAGCTCGGCGATCGCCTCGTCGGGATCGAAGGTCGGGATCACGCCGACGGTCAGCAGCCGGTCGCGGTAAGGCCCATACGCCTCGGCGTAGTAGCGGTTGCAGGCGCGGGCGACGCCGCGCCGCAGGTCCGGGTCCTCGAGGGCCATCACCGTCAGCCCGAGCGTCGGGTACAGCACGGCGACGTCGATGCCCAGCTCGTCGAGCCGGCTGTGCAGCAGGCGGGGGAGCATTGCGGTGGCCCGGTCGAGCGTGTTGCGGGCCGGCACGCCCCACCAGCCGGTGCGGGCGAGGCCGAGCTTCCGGCGGTCGTCGACGCCGAGCCCCCGGCGCAGGCCGGCTGACCCCACGATGAGGTCGAACCGGTCCACCACCGCGCCGCCGGCCTCGTCGCCGAGCAGGTCGCGCACGTACGGGACGAACTCGAGCAGGTGCCCGTCGGCATCCACCACGGGGTGGCCGAGCTCACGTCGGATGTCCGCGGCACGCATCGATCGGGACCGTAGCCACGAGCGGCCAGACTGCGGGCGGTGGACGTCTTGGTGATCGGGGGGACCGGGCCGACCGGGGTGCCGCTGGTGCGGGCGCTGGTCGACCGGGGCCATGCGGTCACGTTGTGCAACCGCGGCCTGCACCCGAGCCCGGACACGCCGGCCTCGGTGCCGACGATCACCGCCGACCCCTACGACGAGCCGTCGCTCGCCGGCGCGCTGGGCGAGCGCTCGTGGGACGTCGTCGTCGCGATGTACGGGCGCCTGCGGCGCATCGCCGCGCTGACCGCCGGGCGCTGCGCCCACTTCGTGTCGGTCGGCGGCGTGCCCGCCTACCGCGGCTGGACCGACGCGTGGCAGCACGTCCCGCCGGGCCTGCCGGTCCCCGTGCGCGAGGACGCGGAGGTGGTCGTCGATCCTGCTCGACGAGAAGGGCTACCGGATCGTGCGCACCGAGCAGGCGGTGTTCGCGGCGCACCCGGATGCCGTCCACTTCCGCTACCCGTACCTCTACGGACCGCACCAGCTCGTGCCGCGCGAGTGGTCGATCGTGCGGCGCATCCTCGACGGCCGGCGCCGCATCGTCCTGCCCGACGAAGGCCTGACCCTGCACCACCACGGCTACACCGAGAACGTCGCCGCCGCGCTCACGCTCGCCGTGCTGCACCCGGAGCGGGGCGCCGGACTGGTGTTCAACGTGGGCGACGACGAGGTGCTCACGCTCCGCCAGGTCGTCGACCTGTGCGCGCTCGAGATCGGCGCCGACCTCGAGGTGGTGTCGATGCCCCACGACCTCGCGGTGCCGGCCCGGCCGCTGCTCACGCAGCCGTCGCCGACCCATCGCGTGCTCGACCTGACCCGGCTGCACCACCGGCTCGGCCACCGCGACGTGGTGCCGGCCCGGGTGGCGGTGCGGCGCACGGCCCGTTGGCTGGCCGAGCATCGCCCGGCGCCGGGCGGCCAGGAGGAGATGGTGCTCACCGACCCGTTCGACTACGCCGCCGAGGACGCGCTGATGGACTCGTGGCTCGCGGCGCGAGCGATGGTGGCGGTGCCCGAGTTCGCGGTCGCGCCGGGCTACGGGCTGGCGTTCAGCGGTCCGTCGGGACCCGGCCTCACGACGAGGCCACGGAGCAAGGAGGACTTCGAGGAATGACGAGCGGTCCGCTGGAGGGCGTGCGCGTCCTCGACATCTCGATCGCGCTCACCGGTCCGTACGCAGCCGCGCTGTTCGCGGACCAGGGGGCCGACGTCGTGAAGGTCGAGCGTCCCGGCATCGGCGACATCGCCCGCTGGGTCGGCGTCGCCGTGAACGGGATGAGCTCGCTGTACCTCGTCTGCAACCGCGGGAAGCGGTCGATCGCGGTCGACCTGCAGCACCCCGAGGGCGCGGCCGTCGTGCGGCAGCTCGCGGCACGGGCCGATGTGGTCATCCAGAACTACCGGCCCGGTGTGCTGGACCGGCTCGGCCTCGGCTACGACGACGTGCGGGCGGAGAACCCCGACGTGATCTACGCGTCGCTGTCGGGCTTCGGTCCCGAGGGCCCGTACCGCGACCGCAGCGCCTACGACACGGTGATCCAGGCCTACGGCGGATTCGCGGCCAACCAGGCCGATCCCGACGACGGCGTGCCGGTGTTCCTCCGCCAGACCGCGGCGGACAAGGTGACCGCGCTCTACGCGAGCCAGGCGATCACCGCCGCCCTCTTCGCCCGCGAGCGGGGGAGCGGTGGCCAGCACGTGCAGCTCTCCATGACCGACTCGGTCGTCTCGTTCCTCTGGGCCGACTCGGCTGCGAACGAGGTGCTGCTGGACGCAGACGGCTCGCAGCACTCGAGCTTCGTGGCCGGCTTCCGCCCGATGCGCTTCGCCGACGGCTGGGGCATCGTCACCCCGACCGCGGACGCCGACTTCGCGGGCATGTGCCGGGGCTTCGGCGTCGACGGCTGGGACGACCCGCGCGTCGCGACCATCGGCGAGCGCATCCAGCACCGGGAGCTGATGGCCGAGATCATGGACCTCGTCTACGCGAGCGCGGCCAACCTCACGATGGCCGAGGCGACCGAGCGCCTGGAGGCCGAGCGGGTGCCCTTCGCCATGATCCTGTCGCCGGCCGAGCTGCCCGACGATCCGCACGCGATCGCGATGGGCCTGTTCGTGGAGGCCGACCACCACGTGGTGGGCCGCACCCGCATCCCCCGGCACCCGGCCCAGTTCGGCGCCACGCCGGCCACCCTCACCGGCCGCTCGCCGGCCCTCGGCGAGCACACCGACGACATCCTCGGCGAGCTCGGCCTCAGCGACCGCGTCGCCCAGCTCCGCGCCGACGGCGTGGTCGCCTGACCGTCGATGATCGACACCGCCGACCGGATCGCCATCCACGAGCTGCTCGCGCTGTACGGCCACCTCATCGACGAACGGCGTTGGGACGACCTCCACCTCGTGTTCGTCCCGGACGTCGTGTACGACGCGACCGACTTCGACATGCCCGTGACCGAGTCCCTCGACGCCCTCGTGGCCGAGTGGACGAGCCCTGAGGGGATGCAGCGCCATCCGCTGGCCCACCACACGACGAACGTCGTGGTCCTCGAGGACGACGACGGCACCGTCCGGGTGCTGTCGAAGGGCATCGGTGTCGGCGCCGGCGGTCGCGTCGGCAGCGTCACCTACGAAGACGTGGTGGTGTCGACCGACGAGGGGTGGCGCTTCGCATCGAGGACGACGAAGCTGCGCCGGCCATGACGAGGGGACTGGAAGGGAAGGCCGCGGTCGTGACCGGTGGCGGCGACGGCATCGGCTACGGCATCTGCCGCCGCTTCGCGGCGGACGGAGCACGGGTCCTCGTGGCCGAGCGCGACGCCGAGGCCGGCGAGCGCGCGGCCGCGACGTTGCGCGACGAGCTCGGCGCGGACGCCCGGTTCGTCGCCACCGATGTCAGTGATCGGGCGCAGGTGGTCGGTGCGATCGAAGCGGCGATCGACACGTGGGGCTCGATCGACGTCCTCGTGAACAACGCGTGGGGCGGCGGACAGATCAGCCGGGTCGAGCAGAAGACCGATGTGCTGCTCGAGGCCGCCTTCGCGGTCGGCTACCTCGGGCCGTTCTGGGCGATGCAGGCGGCGTTCCCCCACATGCGGGCGCAGCGCTGGGGCCGGGTCATCAACCTGTGTTCGCTGAACGGTGTGAACGCCCACATGGGCACCCTCGAGTACAACTCGGCGAAGGAAGCGCTCCGGGCGCTCACCCGGACCGCGGCGCGTGAGTGGGCGCCCTACGGCATCGTGGTGAACGCGATCTGCCCTGGCGCGAAGTCGGCCGCGTTCCGGCGGGCGATGGCCGAGCACCCCGAGCTCGAGGCGGCGGCGGACGCGTCGAACCCGATGGGCCGGATCGGCGATCCGGAGGAGGACATCGCCCCGGTGGCGGCCTTCCTCGCCGGGGAGGACTGCCGCTACCTCACTGGCAACACGCTCTTCGTCGACGGCGGCGGCCACATCAACGGCGTCGCCTGGGCTCCCGATCTCCCCGAGACGCCCTGACCCATCGGATCGATCGAGGTCACTCGGGGTGGCCGGCGGTCCAGCAGGCCGACGCGTCGTGGCAGTTGGTCAGGGCGACGAGGATCTTGTGCAGCTCGGCCCGCTGCGCGGACGTCAGCTTCCCGGCGATGTTTTGCCGCTCGTAGGGGTCGCGGGCGATGTCGTAGTACTCGGTCTCCTCGGCCTTGTCCTGGTACTCGACCCACACCGCCTCGACCGGCCTGGTGAAGCCCGGGAGGTGCGGCGCGGCGATGCGGATCGCCTGGTAGGTCGTCGGGTTGCCGCGGTCGTCACGGTCGGGGTCGTTCGGGCTCATGTCGGCGCCGTTGTGCTCCACCAGCGCGGCGGTCCGCCACGGGGACGGGTCCGGGTCGGTTTGGAGCAGCGGCAGCAGGCTGTGGCCGTCGACCGGGTCGGACGTGTGCGCGTGCGCCATGTCCAGGAAGGTCGGCAGGAGGTCGACGTTCTGGGCGACCTGGTGGATGGTGCGGCCGACGGGGACGCCCGGCCCGGCCACGATCAGCGGCACCCGGATGTCGGTCTCGAACGCGGTCTGCTTGCCCCGCTGCAGCTGGTGCTGGCCGAGGTGGTAGCCGTTGTCGGAGCTGAACACGAAGTAGGTGTCGTCGGTCAGGTGCTCGGCGGCGAGGGTCGCCTCGGTGTCGGCCACCAGCTTGTCGACCGCCTCGACCGCCTGGGCCCGCATGCGGAAGGCGCCGTTGATGCCGGCGATGCGGGCCGGCCCGAGCTTCTGGTGGTCCGCCAGCCACGCCGGCGGGTTGGTGTTCCTCGTGTTGAACGACGGGTCGCGCGGGGCCCGCAGCTTCGGGAAGTCGTGCGCGTTCCGGGGTGCGGGCGTGTACGGCGCGTGCGGCGCGAACGTCGCGACCTCGATCGCGAACTGCTTGCCGGCCGACTTCTTGATGAAGGCCTGGGCATCGTCGTTCAGCACGTCGACGCCGTAGTGGTCCTGGCCCTTGTACGTGTTGAACGTGCCGTTGTCGTTCTGCCAGAAGTCGAACTCGGCGTACCCGGTGCCGTTGCTCACGTGCCAGTCGCTCCAGCCCGGCGGGACCGGCGAGGTCGTCTTCCCCGGCGGATCGCCGTAGCCGTTCAGGTACTTGCCGAGCAACGACGTCTCGTAACCCGCCGCGTGCAGACCGACCGCGAACGTCTTGCCGTCCAGCTTCTCCTTCTGGAACTTCGGGAAGCCCCCGTCAGGCGGCTGGTTGGTGGTGACCTTCGTGTCGTGTGGGAACAGCCCGGTGAAGATCGTCGCCCGTGACGGGCAGCAGAGGCTGTCGGCGACGAAGTAGTGGTCGAAGGTCGCGCCGAGCCGCTCGAGCTCGACGATGTGGGGGGCGAAGTGCTCGTTGATCAGGTCCCACGACAGGTCGTCGGTGAGGACGAAGACGATGTTCGGGCCGTGTCGCTCGGGTGCCGTGGTCTCCGAGGACGACGACCCGCCGCTGCTGCTGCACGCGGCGGCCAGCACCACGACGACGACTGCGCCCCACAGTGCCTGTCTCACGGCGGACCATCTTGAACGCCCGGCGGCCGTTCGCGACCGCGGGCCCCTCCATCACCCACCTACGATGCGCGGCGGTGGACGACGAGGCGTTCGCGAAGGACGTGATCGACGCAGTCGTGCGCGAGTCCGGTGCGACCGGTCTGCGGGCGCTGCACGCCAAGGGGACCTTGTGCGCCGCCACGTTCACGCCGACGCCCGCAGCCGCGTCGTTGTCGCGCGCAGCCCACCTCACGGGCGGACCGCGGCGCGCCCACGTCCGCTTCTCCAACGGCAGCGGCGTGGTCGGCGCGGACTACGCCCCGCGCGAGGGCCGCGGCATGGCGCTGAAGATCTACCTGCCGGATGGCATGACGACCGACGTCGTCGCAGTAACGCTCCCGGCGTTCTTCGTGCGCACCCCAGAAGCGTTCATGGAGTTCGTGCACGCCCGCCAGGCCGACCCGGCGACCGGCGAGCCCGACCCGGACGCGGTGAACAAGTTCATCGGCGAGCACCCCGAATCCCTCACCGCGCTCGGCGTGGTGTTCGCCGATCCGACCGACAGCTACCTCACCGCCGCGTACAACGCGCTGCACACGTACCTCTTCGAGGATGCCGCCGGACACAGCACGCCGATCCGCTACCACCTCGAGCCGGCGGGCGGGGTGGTGACCGTGCCGGCCGACGAGGCCGCGCAGCGCGGGCCGGACCACCTGCAGACCGATCTCGCCGAGCGCCTCGCCGCGCGACCTGTGGTGTTCGACCTCGTGGTCTCGATCGCCGGCGACGGTGACCCGCTCGACGACCCGACCGCCGTCTGGCCCGAGGACCGGTCGAGGACCGTCATCGGCCACGTCGAGATCACCGGCATCGCGACCGACCGCGAGCGCGACGGCGACGTGCTGGTGTTCGACCCGACCCGGATCACCGACGGGATCGCCCTCTCAGACGATCCGATCCTCCGCTTCCGTCGGGCTGCCTACTCCGAGTCGGTCCTGCGCCGGTCGGGTCTTCGACCGGGGTAGCAGCAGCATCTCCTGCTCGATCGTGGCGCCCAGCGCGCCGCTCTCGCCCCGCAGCGAGCCGCGGTAGAGGCCGCGGCCGGCGCGGGCCTTCTCCGGCGCGAGGTCGAGGAGCACCCACCCGTCGGCCCGGATCGGCTCGTGGAACCACATCGAGTGGTCGATGCTCGGCCCGCCGATCCCGAGCTCCGGGTTGCCGTACTGCCCGAAGCCGGAGCCGAGATCGGAGAGGTAGGTCAGCGCGGCCGCCTGGATCAGCGGGTCGTCGTCGAGCGGAACCGCCGACCGCACCCAGAGGCAGTCGCTGAAGATGTCCGCGGACAGGTCGGTGCGGGTCACCTCGCGCACGTCGAGCAGCGGGTCCCACCGGATGCCCGGCGTGTCCTCCGGCGCAGGCGCGTCACGGTGGCGGACCTCGTCGACCGAGATGGACGCGCGCTCCGTGTGGAACGAGGCGATCATCGAGAAGATCACCGCGCCCTCCTGGATGGCGACGACGTGGCGGGCCGAGAACGACCGGCCGTCGCGGTCGCGGTCGACCTGGAGCACGACCGGCATCTCCGGGCTGCCCGCCCGCAGGAAGTAGCCGTGGAAAGAATGCGGGGTGCGGTCCGGCTCGACCGTCGCCGCGGCCGCGAGGAGCGCCTGCGCCGCGACCTGGCCGCCGTAGAGGTTCGGCCGGGGCCCGTGGTCCGCGTTGCGACCGCGGAACATGTTCAGCTCGAGCTGCTCCAGATCGAGCAGCGTCGCGAGGTCGCGGACCCGCTCCATCAGAGCTCGACGCGCTGGTCGGGCGACGCCGTCCGCTCTCGCTCGGCTGCCTGCTCCTCGAGCGCGACGGTCTCGGGGCGCATCTGGCACTCGACGAACAGCCGCCCCTCGACCCGGAGCCCGTCGGCCAGCGGCAGCTGCATGCCCTCGACCAGGGCCCGCTTGGCCGCCACCACGGCGTGGCGGGGCCGCGACCCGATCTGGTCGGCCCAGCGGAGCGCCGCTTCGACGAACCCTTCGTCGGGGAGCACCGCCTGGACCAGGCCGATGCGCTCGGCCTCGGCGCTGTCGACCGCCCGGCCCGAGAGCACCAGTTCGGCCGCCCGCCCCGGCCCGACGGTGCGCGGCAGCCGCTGCGTTCCGCCCGCGCCGGGGATGATCCCGACCGCCACCTCGGGCTGGGCGAAGTGGGCCGACTCGGACGCGATGCGCATGGTGCACGCGAGCGCGAGCTCGCAACCGCCGCCCCAGGCCTGACCGCCCACCGCGGCGACCACCGGTTGCGGCATCGTGGCGAGCAGCTCGAAGGCCCGTCCCCAGCTGCCGGGGTCGCCCTCGACGGGGTCACCGCGGCCGAGGGCGGAGAGGTCGTCGAGGTCGGCGTGGGCCACGAAGAAGCCGGGCACGCCGCCGGTCAGCACGAGCACGGTGATCGACCCGTCCGCCGCCACCTCCTGCAGGAGCGACTCGAGCTCGCCCATCGCCGCCATGCTCATGAGGTTGCGGGGTGGGCGGGTGAACGTCGCGAGGGCGGTCGCGCCGTGGCGGGTCAGGGTCCAGGTGGAGGCGATGGCGGCAACGGTAGGTCGCGCCTCAGGTGCGGGGAGGGAAGCCGCCGGTCGCGATG
>JAFBAD010000228.1 GCA_019247975.1 Acidimicrobiia bacterium | reverse complement strand
AGCCCGGCCAGCGTCACATCAAGCGGGTCGTGGCCGAGCTCGGCGGCAAGAACGCGATCATCGTCGACGGCGACGCCGACCCGGATCAGGTCGTGCCGGCCGCGATCGACTCCGCCTTCGGCTTCGCCGGCCAGAAGTGCTCGGCCCTCTCCCGGCTCATCGTCGTCGAGCACGCCTACGACGCCGTGGTGCCGCGCCTCGTGCAGGCCGTGTCGGAGCTGCAGGTCGGCCATCCCTCCCGGATGGGCACACAGGTCGGCCCGGTGATCGACGCCGACGCCCACCGCCGACTCACCAAGGCGATCAACGCGGCTCCGGGTCACGGCACGATCGCCCACTCGACCACCGACGTACCCGACGGCGGCTGGTTCGTCGGACCGACGGTTGTCACCGACGTCGATCCGTCGTCGCCCCTCGCCACCGACGAGCTGTTCGGACCGGTCCTCGCGGTCTTCCGAGTGCCGGACCTCGACGCCGCGCTCGCGCTCGCCAACCGCACCGACTACGCGCTGACGGCGGGCATCTTCTCCCGGTCGCCCGCCACGATCCGCCGGGCCGCCAGCGAGCTGCAGGCCGGGAACGTGTACGTGAACCGGGGGACCACCGGCGCGGTCGTCGGCCGCCAGCCCTTCGGCGGGTACGCCATGTCCGGCGTCGGATCGAAGGCCGGCGGGCCCGACTACCTGCTCCAGTTCGTCGACCCGCGCACGATCACCGAGAACACGCTCCGGCAGGGCTTCGCACCGGAGGGGTAGGCAGGTCCGCGAGGATGGAGCCCCCCAGCCCAGACCGAGGAGACCTCGTGGCCGAGCGCACCTGCACCAACTGCGGCGCGACCGTTCCCGATGGCGCGCGGTTCTGCACGTCGTGCGGGACCGAGGTGCCACCCGCCACCGCCCCGGAGCCCTCCACCGAGCCCGTGGCCCCGACGACGCAGCTGCCGCCGTCGGAGCCCGCTGCGCCGAGCTGGACGCCACCTGCGGCTGCGGCACCGCCGCAGCAACCGCAGTCGTGGTCGGTCCCGCCCCCGCAGGCCCCGCCGACGCAGGCCAACCCGGCGCCGCCGACGTGGCAGCCGCCGCAACAGCAGCAGCCGGCCTGGGGTGCCCAACCCCAGCAGCAGCCCTGGGGCGCCCAGCCGGCCTACGGCGCCGCCCCGGCCCCCGCCAGGAAGAAGGGCAACGTGCTCGGCGGCCTGCTGGCCTTCGTCGGCGCGATCCTGCTGGTGGCGGGTTCGTTCACCCAGTGGCTGCGCACCAACGTCAAGACCTACAGCGGCTGGGACGTCAGCGTTGACGGCAAGGTCGTCATCGGCCTCGCCGTCGTGGCGGTGATCGTCGGGTTCCTGCTGATCGCCGGCGTCCGCAACATCGTCCTCCGGCTCGCGCTGGTCGCCCTCGGCGTGTGGGCGATCGTGATCGCGATCGTCGACATCGTCGACGTCGGCAACCAACCCGATGCGCTCCAGCCGGCGATCGGCGTCGGACTCGTGCTCGTCGCGATCGCCGGTGCCGTCCTCCTCCTCGGCGGCCTCGTCACCCGCAGCAAGGCCTAGCCGAGGAGCTTGTCGAGCGCGGTCTCCAGGTCGAGCGCCTCGACGACCGAGCAGTCGTCGTCGAGCAGCAGGAATCGGTCGAAGCCGCGCATGAACCAGCGGTCGTGGGTGACCGCGAGCACGGTGCCCTCGAACTGGGCCAGCGCGGCCTCGAGCGCCTCGGCCGACGCGAGGTCGAGGTTGTCCGTGGGCTCGTCGAGCAGCAGGAGGTTGACGCCCGCCAGCTCCAGCGTGAGCACCTGCAGCCGTGCTCGCTGCCCGCCCGACATCGTCTCGACCTCGCGCCGGGCGCACTCGGTCAGCCCGTAGCGGGCGAGGGCCCGCATGGCCGGCTCCTCCGGGAGGTCGAAGTCGCGCAGGATCGCGAGCGGCGTGCGGCCCTTGAACGCCGCCACCTCGTCGGTCTGGTGGAAGAGGCCCGGCTCGACGCGCGCGCCGAGCCGCACCTCGCCCTCGTGGTCGACCGGCTGGCCGGCGACCAGCCGCAGCAGGTGTGACTTCCCGGTGCCGTTGGGGCCGAGCACCGCGACGCGGTCACCGAAGTGCACCTCGAGGTCGAAGCGGTCGGTGAGGCCCGACAGCTCGACGCCGAGGAGCCGGAGCACGACGCGGCCGCTGTCCGCGCCGCGCAGCCGCATGGTCACGTCGCGCTCGGGTGGCGGCGGGGGAGGCGGCCCGATCTCCACGAAGCGCTCCCAGCGATGCTCCGCGGCGTTCGCCTTCGCCGTGTTGGCGTCACTGATCGACGCCCGGACCTTGAGGTCCTTGTACAGCTTGAACAGCCGGCGCTCCTCGTCCTTCCAGCGACGCAGCGCATCACCGAGCTCGCGGTTGCGCTCGCGGCGGGCGTCGTCGTAGGTCGCCCACCGGCCCGGGTGGGTCCAGGCGCCGAAGCCCTCGAGGGTCACCACCGCATCCGCGACCGCGGCGAGGAGCTCGCGGTCGTGGCTGATCAGCAGGATCGTCTTGGTCGACGCCGAGAGCCGCTGCTCGAGCCAGCGCTTGCCCGGGATGTCGAGGAAGTTGTCGGGCTCGTCGAGCAGCAGGATCTCGGCGTCGCCGACGAGCAGCGTCTCCAGCGCGAGGCGCTTGCGCTCACCGCCCGAGAGCTCCGAGATCGGCCGGTCGGCCGCCTCGATGTAGGGCTGGCCGAGCACCCGCTCGCAGCACGCATCCCAGCGGCTCTCGTGGTCGTACCCGCCGACCTCGGTCCACGCGATGACCGCGTTGCCGAGTGCGATGCCGGTCTGCTCGCTGGCGTGCTCCTCGTTCGCCACCTCGGCCCGGTGCAGCGCAGTCGCCGCGTCGCGGACCGCCGGCGGCGAGAAGTGGACGAGCAGCTCGCGCACGGTCCGGGTCGCATCGTCGTCGGTGCCGATCGACTGCGGCATGTAGGCGACCGCCCCGTCGGTCGAGATCGACCCGTCCGACGGGCGCAGCTCGCCGGCGATGCAGCGCAGGAGGGTCGACTTGCCGACGCCGTTCACCCCCACCAGCACGGCGTGACGGCCGGTGCCCACGCGGAACGACACGTCCGAGAACAGCTCGGACCCGCCCGGATGGGCGTAGGCCGCCCCGGCCACGTGGATGACGGCCACGGCGCCATCGTGGCCGTCGGAGATCGAGCAGGGCGAGCGGGTTCCCTCTAGGGTGCGCGCTCCTGTGCAGCGGTTCTGGAGCAGCCTCGCCGTCCAAGCCGGCAAGCACGCCGGCCTCGTGTCCATCATCGGGCTGCTCGTCACCCTGACCCTCGGCGCCGGCATCTCGAAGCTCGAGTTCGCCACCG
>JAFBAD010000211.1 GCA_019247975.1 Acidimicrobiia bacterium | reverse complement strand
GAAGGTGCGCTCCGTCGTCGACTCGCTCAACGACAAGGTGCAGGCCTCGAAGTCGCCGCTCGACCTCGCCAAGGCGTTGAAGAGCGAGGCCGACATCGCCAAGGACACGTCCGTGCAGAAGGCCGGCGACCGGGTCGACACCTGGATCGAGGACAACTGCGACTCGAAGGGCAACACCAAGAACTGACGGGTCGCGCATGCGGGCGGCGGTAACGTCGCCCGCATGCGCTCCCGCTTCCGATGGTGAAGCTCTGACCGATCTCGCATCGCACGGGCGGTCGTCCGTGCCTGCCGGCTCGACCGGCTGCAGCGTCGTGACGGCGTCGACGACCGCGCCGTCGCCGTCGCGTTCAGCGGCCGCTTCTTCGACGAGCTGCTGAGCGGCACCTGGACGGTCCTCACCCCGACCTTCCGGCGGGCCTTCGGTCTCGATCTCGTCCAGGTCGGCCTGCTGCTCCAGTCGTGCAACTGGGTCGCGCTGGCCGTCGAGCCCGTCGCGGCCTCGTCGATCGACCACTCGTCGCGACGGCGACTCATCGCGTGGGGTGCCGCGGTGCTGGCCGTGTCGATGGGAACGATGGCCGTCGCCCCGAGCTTCTGGCCCCTGCTCGTCGGCTTCGCGCTCTACGGCGTCGGTGCCGGACCGGTCGCGCTCACCGCCGACGTGGTCGTGCTCGAGTCCTTCCCGACCGACCCGGATCGGGCCTACAGCCGCGCCAGCGTGCTCGACACGTGCGGTGCGCTCCTCGGTCCGGCGTCGGTCGCGCTCGCGCTGTCCGCCGGCCTGTCGTGGCGGGTGGTGCTCGTGGCGACGGCGGTGGCGGTCGGCCTGTACGCGTGGGCGGCGAGCCGGGCCACCTTCCCACCCCCGCCCCGGAGCCGGCGCGACGGCGAGTCGGTCCTCGGGGCGCTCGTCTCGGGTCTGCGCTCGGCGCTCCACCACCCCGAGATCCGGCGGGCGCTGCTCGTGCTCCTGGCCTTCGACGTGTTCGAGGCGGGCTTCGTGCTCCAGTACATCTGGTTGCACGACGACGTCGGCCTCTCCGAGCCCGTCGTGGCGCTGTGGGCGGTCGGCGAGCACGTGGTCGGGCTCGTCGCGCTGCTGGTGCTCGACCGCTGGCTGTCGGACCGCCTGCCCCTGCGCATCCTCCGTGCCGCGACCGCGGCGCTGGTCGTGCTCCCGGCGGCGTGGATCGCGGCCCCCGGCGTCGCCGGCAAGGTCGTCGTCGGCGTTCCGCTCGCGAGCGCGACGGCGATCGTGTGGCCGCTCGCCAAGGCCCGGTCGCTCACCGTCGCTCCCGAGCTGGCCGGCGCGACCCAGGCGGTCACGACCCTCTACCCGGTGCTGCCCCTCGCCCTGGTCGAGGGCGGGCTCGCATCGGCCATCGGCACCGGCCCCGCCATGGCCGTCACCGCGGCGGTGGGCGCCGCGCTCATGCTGGCCTTGACGCTCAGGTGTCCGCGCGACAGGTCGTGAGCGGGTCCTTGCCGTCGTTGTAGTACGTGCCGTCCGGGCAGGCGACGGCCGGGTTGGTGTGCGCGAACACCCCGAGCGGGTCGGTGTAGCTCGGCACCGTCCAGACGTGCAGCAGCGACGGGGTGACGGCCATCCAGTTGCCGCCCTCCCCCTTGCAGGCGGCCTCGGTGATGTCGCCGTCGGCACCGAGCGCGTCGAGGCCGCCGCCGCCGGCCCGCAGGCAGATGCCCGAGTGGGTGTGCCAGTGGTCGTTCGGTCCGGCGAAGCCGTCGGGGTTTTCGCCGAACGCGATGTACATGAACCCCACGAGCGGTGAGCCGGGATCGGTGCCGGCGTACACGAGGGTCGCCGGACGGACGATCTGGGCGTCGGTGATGCGCCCACTGCCCACGTAGGTCCCGCCGCCGACGTAGTGCGCGCCGAGACCGGGCGTGAACGGACCGGCCCGGCGGTACCCCGCTGCTTCGGCTGCGGCGACGGTCGGGAACGCGGCCACCGGCTGCTCGGTCAGCTGCAGCTCGCGGCGCAGCTCGGCGCGGGTCGCGGCGGGGATCTGGTGCTCGGGGACGTCGGGCGCGTGGTTGTGCTGCACGCCGTTCTCGACGTCCTCCCAGCCCTTCGAGTCCCCGTCCGGGAAGAGGAAGGCGATCTCCGCCTGCTTGTGGGCCGCGTGGCCGGCGTGGGCTCCGCCGGTCGCGCTGTGCGCCGCGTCGTGCGCGGAGCCTGAGTGCGCGGCTGCGTGCGCCGAGCTCGCGACGGGTGCAGGCGCGGTGCGGACCTGCGCCCGCCACGCGGGGCTGAAGAGCAGCGCGCTGACCAGCGCCACGCTCGAGACGACCGCACCGATGCCGGCGAAGCCGATCTCGGTCTGCAGCCGCCGGCGCGCGAGCGACGGGACGAGCAGCACGCCCGCTGCGACCAGCGCGACGCCCTGCAGGGCGAGCGTGATGCCGACGAGGCGCCACGACACGAGCGCGCCGCCGTCACCGAGCAGGACGTCGCTGGTCCGGCTGGCGACCCAGACCGCGAGCAACCCGGCCTCGGCCGCGACCACGATCCCGGGCGCCCAGCGCGACGGTCGGAGCAGGCACAGCGCGAGGCCGAGCTGCACCCAGGCGGCCACCGCGAAGTACGCGGTGTGGCCGCCGCCCGTGTCGGTGTCGACCCCGAGCAACGAGAAGTGCACCGCCGCCGCGCCGAGCAGCGCGACGATCGCCACCGTTCGGGCGATGACTCCGAGCTCGACGTGTCGAGCCCCGCGGACCGTCTGCATCAGCGAACCCCCATTCGCAGGTGGCGCGCACTGTACCCAGCCGCCGGCAGCCGGCGACGGGTTGGGTCAGACCCAGCCTCCGGCGAACGCGACGAACTGCCCGGTGGTGAAGCGGCTGTTGCCGTCGATGAACGGCAGCGCGAAGTGCGCGAGCTCTCGCAGGGTGCCGAGACGACCCATCGGCACGCGCGCCTCGACCTGCGCGCGCCCCTCGGGATCCTCGGCCCGGTTCGTCCGCAGGAACTCGGGGAAGTCCATGAAGTTCGTCCCGACTGCGTTGATCTGCACGTTTCGCGCCACCACCTCGGCGGCGACGTTGCGGACGAGCATCGTGGCGCCGGCCCGAGCGGCCGAGTACAGCGGCGCTCCGGGCGTGGGTCGCGCGCCCGCTGCGCTGGTGAACACCAGCACCTGCCCGCCGTCTGGTTGGTCGACCATCTGCGGGACGACGGTGCGCAGGAACCGGTACGGCGCCTCCATGCACCCCTGGACGACCGCATGGAGGTCGTCGACCTCCGAGCGCAGGAACCGGCCGGTGACGATGCGACCGGTGAACGCGACCGCGCCGTCGACGCGACCGAACCGGTCGAGCGAGGCGCGCAGCAGCTCCTCGCACGTGCCCTCGCGGGAGAGGTCTCGGACGCCTTCGACCACCGCGACCTCGGCGCCACGCCCGGTCAGCTCGTCGACCAGCCCATCTCGGGGGTCGCCGACCACGAGGTCGTGCCCGTGCTCCGCGAGCAGCCGCGCCAGGTCCGGACCGACGTAGCCGGAGCCGTCGGTCACGATCACCACCCGTCGAGCGGACACGTCGAGCAACCTAGGTAGTGGCAGTGGCTATGTCAAAAGGTTACGGTGGCCGGCTCGTGGTCGAGATCGAGGAACCCGATGGCCGGAACCTCCGGCGGGCGACCAACCGGCAGGCCGTGCTCGACGCGCTGGTCGAGCTGTTCGGCGAGGGGCGCTACCAGCCGAGCACCGCGGAGATCGCGGAGCGGGCGGGCATCTCCCCGCGGTCCCTCTTCCGCTACTTCGACGACCTCGACGACCTCGTGCGCGCCGCCATCGAGCAGAGCCTGGCCGCGGCGCGACCGCTGTTCGACCACGACATCGACCCAGCCGCGCCGACCGGACAGAAGATCGCGGCGTTCGTCGCCGCCCGGAGCCGGCTGTTCGAGGCGATCGGTCCGTCGGCCCGAGCGGGTCGGGCGAGCGCCCACCGCCATCCTGCGCTCGCGCGGCAGATCCACGACGGCCGGAGCTACCTGCGCCGCGAGCTCCGCCGCACCTTCGCTCCCGAGCTCGCCGGCCGACCGGCCGGTCTCCTGCCGGCCCTCGATGCGCTGACCCAGTTCGAGTCCTACGAGCTGCTGCGCCACGACCAGCGCCTCTCGGCTCGGCGGGCGACCGACGCCGTGGCGCTGGCCATGACGACGCTGCTCGCACCATGACCTGGAGCCACGAGGACGGCGGGCCGCGCCGCCAGCAGATCGTCCCCGGCGGCGGACTGGGGGTCGTCGCCGGGGGCACCCTCGAGGTCACGACGCGCGTCGCGCCGGTCACGACGATGGCCGTCGCTCGCGACGAGCGGATGTACCTGCTCCGCCATGCGCCGGGCGACCGGTCGTCGTGCTGCGTGGAGCGCATCGATCCGGTGTCGCTCGAGCCGCTCGAGCGCTCCGTCGACCTCGACGGCGGCCCGGTGTGGCCGGGCGGGCTCGGGGTGGCGGCGGACGGCAGCGTCCACGTCGTCTTCGGCAACCACGCCCATCGCCTCGGACCGAACCTGGTCACCCTGGCGAGCCGCCGCCTGCCCCGCGACCGGCCGTACAACAGCTTCGTCCCGCTGCCCGACGGCCACCTCGTGACGAAGGACTTCGGCGGATCGCTCCCCGGCCGACTCGTGCCGGCCGAGGAACGGGAGCCCTGCCAGCTCGTGGTCCTGGAGCCGGTCCGGCTCGAGATCGTCAGCACGCTCACCGTGCCCGAGCCGTCGATCGCCCGGCTCTCGGCCGACGGCGACGACGTGTACGTGGTCGGCGACACCAGCCTGCTGCGGGCCCGCTGGACCGGCGCCGAGCTCGTCCTCGACGACGGCTTCCGCGCGACGTACCGCACGCTCGACGGCCAGACCTATGGCTGGGACTGCGTGATCGCGGCCGGCTCGGCGTGGTTCCTCGACGACGGTGATGGCGCCGAGGGCTACTCGGGCACCCTCCGCGGCCACGGCGTGTCGACCGCACCGCTCCACCTCGTCCGCGTCGACCTCGGATCCGGCGCGGTGTCGACCGCGGAGATCTGCGGGCTGTCCGGCGGACTCGTCGCCAACCCACCGGTGGTCGACGCGTCGCGCGGCGTCGTCGTCGGTTACGACTCGGGCAACGGCCGGATCACCGCGTTCGACCTCGACTCCCTCGCGGTCCGCTGGCGGCGCGAGCAGGACCACGGCAGCCACCTCGTCCTCTACGAGGAGACGGGTGAGCTCGTCACCGGCGACGGGGACGACGTCGTGATCCTCGACGTCGCATCGGGCCACGAGCTCGCCCGCGCGTCGAGTGGTCACGGCATCCAGTCGGTGCTGTTCCCCACGCCGGGCCTCGACGGTGACGTGTACGTCTGCTCGTTCATGGGGATCAGCCGAGTCAGGAGCGCACGATGAGCATCGAGGTCACCCTCCTCGGGACCGGCAGCCCGATCCCGAACCCCGACCGGGCCGGTCCGGCCACCCTCGTCCGCGCCGGGGACGCGACCGTCCTCGTCGACTGCGGTCGCGGCGTGGTGATGCGGCTCGTGGGCGCGGGCGTGCTGCCGGTCGGCCTCACCGCGGTGCTGCTCACCCACCTGCACAGCGACCACATCACCGACCTCAACGACATCGTGACCACCCACTGGGTGATGGCGACGGAGCCCACCCCGCTCGCGGTGTACGGCCCACCCGGCACGCAGGCCGTGATCGACGCGCTGCTGGCGATGCTCGGCCCCGACCAGCAGTACCGGCTGGACCACCACGCCGACCTGACCGAGCCGCCGCAGGTGGAGGTGACCGAGGTCGAGCCCGGCGACTCGTTCACCGTGGGCGACGCGACGGTGATCGTCGGCGCCACCGACCACCGTCCGGTCACCCCGACCGTGGGCTTCCGCATCAGCCACGGCGGCGAGAGCGCGGTCCTGGCCGGCGACACCGTGCCCTGCGAGACCCTCGACGAGCTGTGCTCGGGCGCGGACCTCTACGTGCAGACGGTCATCCGGGCCGACCTCGTGCAGCTGCTCCCGAACGCGCGCATCCAGGACATCCTCGACTACCACTCGACCGTCGAGCAGGCGGCGCAGACCGCGGCGCGCGCCGGTGTCGGCACGCTCGTCCTCACCCACTACGTGCCGCCGCTCGTGCCCGGCCAGGAGGACGAGTGGCGGGCGCTGGCCGCCGCCCACTTCGACGGACCGATCGTGCTCGGCGACGACCTGACGAGGATCGCCGCCGCGCAGTAGCGCATCGGCGAGGCTCGGGGCATGCGGCGGCACTGGCCTCTCGTGCTGGTGCTCGCGGCGTTCGTCGCGGCCGCCTTCGTCATCCCGACGCTCGCACCGGTGTCGGTCAACGACGACTTCCTGTACGCGCGATCGGTGCAGATCCTCGTGCACGACCACCACGTGCGGGTGCTGCCGGCCGCGGCGATGACGCTCGTCTTCCAGATCGGGTGGGGCGGGCTGTTCGCAGCCGTGTTCGGTGACTCGCTCGGCGTGCTGCGGGCGGCGACGGTCACCTTCGCCGGCCTCGGCGGCCTGGCCATGTACGCGCTCTGCCGGGAGCTGAAGGTCACGCCGGCCCGCAGCGCCCTGGGCGTCGCGGTGTTCCTGTTCAACCCGATCGGCCTGGCCCTCAGCTACACGTTCATGACCGACACCTACCTGCTCACGCTGGTGACGGTCGCCGTGTGGTGCTTCGTGCGCGGCCTGCGCGGCGGTGAGCCCGACGTCAGGTGGACGCTCGCGGGATCGGTCGCGACCTCGCTCGCGTTCCTCGTGCGCCAGCCGGGGCTGCTCGTAGCCATCGGCGTCCTGACCTGGCTCCTGCTCGCACGGCAGCTGCGCTGGGATCGCCGATCGGTCGGCATCGTCGCGCGCGTCGTGGCCCTCCCGGTGCTGACCGCCGTCGCCTACTACCTGTGGGCGGGCCCCCTCCACGGCGTGCCCGCCCGCTCGGGGCAGTCCACCTCGGCTCACGCCGTCACCGACGCAGGGGTGGGCGGGTCACTCGCCCTGAGCCGGTACCTCGTCGTGTTCCTCGTCGTGTACCTCGGCCTCTTCGTGCTGCCGATCGTGGTCGGGCTCGTGGCATCGGTCCTGGGCATGGTGCGAGCGATCGATCGTCCTCGCCGGGTCGCGCTCCTCGGGGTCATCGCCGCGCCGATCGCGCTGTCGATCGGCGCGTTCGGTCTCGTCGAGGGGCATCAGCCCTGGGCGCCGCAGTTCTTCGGGCGGGTCGGTGTCGGACCGGTCGACATCCGCGGGGGCCGTCCGTTCGTGCTGCCGCTCAAGGTCACCGGTGCCCTGCTCGTCGTGGCGATGGCCGCCGCGCTGGTGCTCGTGCTCGCGCTGCTGCAGCGACGCCGGCCGGCCGAGTCGCGGCTCGGCCTGCTCCTCGCCGTCGGCGCGTGGCTCGCTCTCGCGGTGGTGCCGCAGTCGATGCCGCTCCGCGACAGCACGTACTCGTACGACCGCTACTTCCTGCCCCTGCTCCCGCTCGCGGTGGCCGGCCTGCTCGGCGCGGTCAGGCCCGTGCGGATAATCGCACCGGTCGCGTGGACAGCGGTGGCGCTCATGGCCGGCTTCTCCGTGGCGGCCACCCACGACCACCTCGCGCTGCAGCGGGCGACGTGGCGCCTGGCCGCGTCGGCGCGAGCCGACGGTATCCCGGCGCGCGATCTCGACGCCGGTGCTGCGTGGGACGGGACCCACCTCTACGAGCACGACTTCGTCCACGGCGTGCGGGTGAAGGTCGACCTCCGTGAGCTGCGGAAGCTCGGCTTCACCGATCACTTCGCGCTGAGCCCCCGAGATGGACCTGCGTGGTGGCTGAGCTACTACGCGCGATCGGACACGAGCCGCTACGTCGTGGCCGGCGACCGGTTGTACGGGTACGCCGTGGTGCGCCGGATCGAGTACCCGAGCTGGCTGCACCGCGACCCGCAGCACCTGTACCTGCTGCGGGCCCGGTGACCCGTCGCACAGGGAGCTACGCGACGCCCATCCG
>JAFBAD010000201.1 GCA_019247975.1 Acidimicrobiia bacterium | reverse complement strand
ACGCCGGGACCGATCGACGCCGTCTTCCGGCTCCTCCCGGCCCGGGCCCCTGCGCCGTCGCTGCGCCGGCTCACCGGCGTCGAGCTCACCGCAGCGGTCGTCCACGATGCCGCGGCGCACAACGGCATCGCGCCTGCGGTGGTGGTGCGCGAATGCGCTCGGGTCGCCAACCAGGCGATCGGTTTCGATGTGGTTCCCGGACCCGTGGAGGCCACCGCGGACCTGCTCGTGGGGGCGTGCTCCGGCTACTGAGCCCAGGGCTTGGCGCAGTTCCAGACCGCGTCGAGGCGGGCTTGATCCGGGCTCTTCCACGCACCCTCGTCGTCCCGGCGGCACTGCGTGTCCACGACCAGTGCGCCCCAGGCGGGGTCGAAGGTGAGCCGGCCGGTCGTCGCCGCGTTGGGCACGTCGGGCCGGACGAGCTGGATGTTGACGACGACGTAGAGGAGCTGCGCGATGACGAGCGCGATCAGCCACCGGGGCCGGCGGCCGAAGGCGACGCCGAGGAGGATGGCGAGGAAGACGAGGCTCGGCAGCAGGTGGCCCATCTTCCACGGGAAGCGCAGGAAGAGGACCTGGGACACGAGCAGGCTCAGGGTGGCGAAGCGGACCAGCCAGTCGGCTCGGACGCGGGTCAGCACGCGTGCCAGTGACGGGATGCAGGCGACCAGCACGACCGCCGCGAACGGCCCGATCAGGTACAGGTCCTTCGTCGCGAACCGGCCGGCCTGCACGAGGAACGAGGACGTCGGGACGTCGTTCTGCGCGAACGCGAGCGAGTCGCCCGACGAGCGGAACGCAGGCACGAAGATCAGCACGGCGCCCACGGCAGCGATGGCCGCTGCGACGAGCGCGCGCCGCCGCGCGCCGTCCCGCGATTCGAGGAGCTCGCTGACCACGAGGCAGACGACGAGCGCGACCGTCGACGAACGGCAACCGATCGCGAGCGCGGCGGCGACACCGGCGAGCACCGCCCGGTCCGTGCGCAGGCACCACGCGGCGGCGAGCAGGAGCGCGAGCGCCCAGAGGAAGTCGACCGTCGAGGTCGCGGCGATCAGGAACCACGGGTTGACCACGACGACCGCGGTGATGAGCCCCACCTGCGACAGCCCCTCGCGCCGGAGCAGTGCGGCGAGCGCGGCCACGCAGCCGATCGCCGCGAGCAGGGAACCGAGGTTCGACCCGACCGTGCCGGCGATCCGGTCGAGGATGCCGACGCCGGTCTCGTGCACCGGCGCGCCGGGCGCCCGCGAAGGCGTGTAGGTGAAGTGCTCGACGATCGAACGTCCGGAGCGGATCACCGCGCCGGCGTCGAGGTCGGTGCCCGGGCCCATGAACAAGAACGGCACCAGCGCGAGCACGAGCAGGGCGCCCGCGGCCCACCACCAGGTCCGGTCGGTGGTGCGCTCCTCGACCGCTGCCGTCAAGACGTCGCCCACGCCCGCATGAGCGCGGTGCTGGGCTTCGGCGTCCGGTCGCGCTCGAAGAGCCCGAAGCGGACCGAGTAGCCGTAGGTCCACTCGTAGTTGTCGACCGCGGTCCAGTGGAAGAACCCGCGCAGGTCGATGCCGTCCGACGCGGCCTGGGCGACGAAGCCGAGCGACTCCCGCAGGAACTCCTCCCGCCAGCCGTCGTCGTCGGTGCCGATGCCGTGCTCGCAGACGAGGAGCGGCTGACCCGGGAGGTCGTCGGCCAGGCGGTGCAGCAGGATGCCGAGGCCCTCGCTCCAGGGCGCGTAGCCCATCGGACCGACGCGTGCGTCGGCCGGGTACGGGCCGATGCGGTTGCGGCGGTCGATCGCCATCGCGTTGTAGTACGAGAAGCCGATCAGGTCGAAGGCGGTCTGGAACTCGGGCCGCTCGATCGGCGCCCGACCGGGCACGGCGAGGATCCCGTCGCGCACCGCCTCCATCCATACGCCGTACTGGATGCGGTCGAGCCGGTCGCGCGCGACCTCCGCCTCGGGCACGGGTTCGGAGGCGACGACCGGCGAGAGGTTGTTGATGCTCGCCACCGGCTTGCCGGTCTCCCGCAGCCGGATGGCGGCCTCGAAGGTCGCGAGGTGGATCGCCTCGAGCGCCTCCGCGAACTGCTCACCGTTCGAGACGCCCGGCGGGAACACGCCGAGCCGCCAGCCGAGCAGCGCGTACGCCGACGGCTCGTTGACCGGCTTCCACCCGTGGACGAGGTCGCCGAAGGTCTCGGCGATGAAGTCGACGTGCCGGGGCCAGTAGTACCCGCGGCTGCGCGCGTCGACGAACCCGTGCTCGTCCGTGGAGAACCACCCCGGCAGCGTGAAGTGGTGCAGGCAGACCCACGGCTCGATGCCCGTGGCGCGAGCGGCCCGCAGCACCTCGAGGTAGTGCTCGATCGCGGCCGGGTCGCGCTTGCCGGGCTCCGGCTCGATGCGGGCCCACTCGA
>JAFBAD010000366.1 GCA_019247975.1 Acidimicrobiia bacterium | reverse complement strand
ACGCGTGATCCGGACCCTCGTCCGGTACTCCGGCGTCTCGGTGGTCGCGACGCTCGTCAGCCTGGCCGTGCTCGGCGCGCTCGTCGCGACCGGCGCGATGACCCCCGGTTGGGCGAACGTCGTCGCGACTGCGGTCGGGACGGTGCCGTCCTTCGAGCTCAACCGGCGCTGGGTGTGGCGATGCGACGGCACGCCGCTCGTCCGGCAGGTGGTCCCGTTCGCCACGCTGTCGCTGGCCGGCCTCGGGCTCTCCACCGTCGCGGTGCACGCAGCCGAGACGTGGGCGACGTCGCTCGCGTTCGCGCCAGTGATCCGCACCGCGGTCGCCGAAGGCGCGCACCTCGCCGCGTTCGGCTCGCTCTGGATCCTGCAGTTCGTGCTGCTCGACCGGATCCTGTTCGCCCACGATCACTCGCAGGTGGCTCTCAGCCAGGTCCCAGTCGAGCAGCCGAAGGTGCCCGCATGACCACGACCACCTTCCCGTCGACCCCGCCGCTGGCTCCTCCCCCGCTGCCGCCGGCGGACGCTGCGGCCGAGGCGCCGACCACCGAGCCCGCTCCCGTCGGGGACCCCCGGTGGGTCCGCCCGGCGCTGATCGCGCTGCTCGCCGGCACCGCGCTCCTGTACCTCTGGGGCCTCGGCGCGTCGGGCTGGGCGAACAGCTTCTACTCGGCGGCCGCCCAGGCCGGCAGCCAGAGCTGGAAGGCGCTGTTCTTCGGCGCGTCGGACGCGGCGAGCTCGATCACGGTCGACAAGACGCCGGCGTCGATCTGGGTCATGGGCATCTCGGCCCGCCTGTTCGGGGTCAACGCGTGGAGCATCCTCGTGCCCCAGGCGCTGATGGGGGTGGCCACCGTCGGCGTGCTCTACGCGACGGTGCACCGCTGGTTCCACCCCGGCGCGGCGCTGATCGCCGGCGCCGTCGCTGCGCTGACGCCGGTGGCGACGCTCATGTTCCGCTTCAACAACCCCGACGCGCTGCTCGTCCTGCTCCTCACCTGCAGCGCCTACGCGCTCGTGCGGGCGCTCGAAGCGGCGCGCACGAGGTGGATCGTGATCGCGTTCGGGCTGATCGGGTTCGCGTTCCTGGCGAAGATGCTGCAGGCGTTCCTGGTCGTGCCCGCGTTCGCGCTCGTCTACCTCCTCGCCGCGCCGACCGCGTTCCTGCGCCGGGTCGGCCAGCTCCTGCTCGGCGGCGTGACGATGCTCGTGAGCGGCGGCTGGTGGGTGGCGATCGTCGCGCTCTGGCCCGCCTCGAGCCGCCCGTACATCGGCGGCTCGCAGAACAACAGCATCCTCGACCTGCTCTTCGGCTACAACGGCTTCGGCCGGCTGACCGGCAACGAGACAGGGAGCGTCGGCGGTGTCGGGCAGGGCGGCAGCCAGTGGGGACCGACCGGGATCACCCGCCTGTTCAACGCCGAGTTCGGTGGTCAGGCGTCGTGGCTCATCCCCGCCGCGCTGATCCTCCTCGCCGGGGTGCTGCTGCACCGCTGGCGGGCGGCGCGGACCGACCGCACCCGGGCCGCCGCGCTGCTGTGGGGCGGCTGGCTGGTGATCACCGGGCTGGCGATCAGCCTGAGCCGCGGGATCATCCACCCCTACTACACGGTCGCCCTCGCTCCTGCGGTCGGCGCGCTCATCGGCATCGGCCTCGCCTCCTTCTGGCCCCGTCGCAACGAGATCAGCCGTGCGGTGCTGGCCATGGCGCTCGGCGCGACCGCGGTCTGGGCGTCGGTCCTCCTGCACCGCACCCCGAAGTGGCTGCCGTGGCTCGCACCGGTGGTGCTGGTCGGCGGGTTGGTCGCGGCCGCGGGCCTGCTCGTCACCACCCGCATGCGGGGCCGGATCGGTGCCGGTGTGGCGGCGATCGGGCTCGTCCTGGCCCTCACCGGGCCAGCCGCCTACAGCTTGTCGACCGCACGGACGACCCACACCGGCGCCCTGCCGACGGCCGGGCCCGCCGGGGCCAGCACGATGCAGGGCCCCGGCGGCTTCGGTGGGCGCGGCGGCCCCGGTGGGCGCGGGGGCACCTTCCCCGGCGGCGGCGCCTTCCCGGGCGGAACGGGTGCGGTCCCGGGTGGTGGCGCCTTCCCCGGCGGAACCGGCACGTTCCCCGGTGGCGGCACGTTCCCCGGCGGCGGCGCATTCCCCGGCGGCGGGGCCGCCGGTGGTGGTGCCGGCGGCGGCATCGGCGGCGTCCTCGACAGCAGCACACCGAGCGATGCGGTCGTCGCCAAGCTCGACGCCGACGCGAGCGACTACCGCTGGGTCGCCGCCGCCGTCAGCTCGAACCAGGCCGCCGGCTACCAGCTCGCCTCCGGTGACCCGGTCATGGCGATCGGCGGGTTCAACGGCTCCGACCCGTCACCGACGCTCGCCCAGTTCAAGGCCTACGTCGCGGCCGGCGACATCCACTGGTTCATCGGCGGCGGCGGTGTGGGTGCATCGGCCATGGGCCTCGGCGGCCAGTCGACCGGCTCGGAGATCGCGTCGTGGGTCTCCGAGCACTACCAGTCGGTCACGGTCGGCAGCACGACCCTCTACGACCTGACCCAGCCGCTCACCTGAGCCTTCGAAGGCACCACCGGTCGGACCCGACCGGTGGTGCCTTCGATCAGACCGGGACCGTGTCCGCGCCGAGCTGCGCGAAGAGCCCGGCCTCGTCGACGTTGGCCCAGTGGCGCACGCCGCGGGCCTCGTCGTCGAACTGCACGATGTGGAACTGCTCGACGCGGACCCGCTGACCCTGCGGTTGGGTCGCACCGAACGGCTCGCCCGTGTAGGTGCCGGTGAGGGTGACCCGGGCGGCGACCCGGTCGCCCTCGGCCACGAGGTCCTCCACGTCGGCGCGCAGGTCGGGCATCGCCCCTCGCAGCATCGTGATGATGCCCGCGAGGTGGTCCCGGAAGTCCTGGCCCGGCGCGAAGTCGTGGTGGTCCTCCGCATCGGGGGCCAGGCACTCGTGCACCACCTCGACCCTCCCCTGGCTGAAGCCCTCCTCGAACACCCGCCGCATCGATGCCTTGTTGCGCTCCACGTCCATCTCGGCCTCCCGGCTCTTCCGATACACTTGGCTGTATCTGATACAGGAGCATGTACTGAATGGCCCGAGCTGTCAAGCGGAACTACGACGCCAGCCGCCGCCAGGAAGCGGCGCGCCGCTCCCGGGCCCGCATCCTCGAGGTCGCCCGTGACCGGTTCCTCGCCGACGGGTACGCCGCGACGACGCTCGCATCGATCGCGACGGAGGCCGAGGTGTCCGTCGAGACCATCAACAAGGCGTTCCGCAACAAGGCCGGGGTCCTGAAGGCGATGTTCGACGTGGCCGTCGCCGGTGACGACGAGCCGGTGGCGATCCCCGACCGGCCGTTCGTGGCCCGGATCAACGCCGAGCCGGACGGCCGGCGCAAGCTCGAGATGTACACGGAGCACCTCTCCGACAGCGCGCCACGCGCCGCGCCGGTCGAGCTCCTGATCCGCGCCGCGGCGGGCGTCGACGCCGACATCGCCGCGGTGTGGCGGAAGCTGCAGACCGAGCGACTGACCGGGATGGGCATGTTCGCCGGGCACCTGGTCGAGGCCGGCGTGCTGCGCGACGGCGTCGACCACGAAGAGGCTCGGGACGTCCTCTGGGCCTGCACCAGCTCGGAGATCTACGAGATGCTCGTGCTCGACCGGGGCTGGCCGATCGAGCGCTGGGCCCGCTTCGTGTGCGACAGCGTGGCGATCGCGCTGCTCCCGCCCTCGACCTAGCGTCGGTGGATGGAGCTGCTCGCGACCGAACGCCTCTCGTTGCGCCAGCTCGAGGTGGGTGACGCGCCCATCGTCTGCGCGTACCGCAGCGACCCCGATGTCGCGCGCCACCAGTCGTGGAGCGCGCCGTACCCGCTGCGGGCGGCGGAGGCACTCGTGCAGGAGATGCTCCACCGCCGGCCCAGCGATCCGGGTTGGACGCAGATCGGCATCGAGCTGAAGGCGACCGGCGAGCTGATCGGCGACGTGGCCTTCGAGCGGCGCGACGCCCGGGAGGCTGCGGTCGGCTACACGCTGGCGCCCGCGCACTGGGGCAACGGCTACGCCACCGAGGCGGTGGGCGCGGTGGTCGACCACGGCCTGGACGTGCTCGGCCACGGCGTGATCGTGGCCGAGGTGCTGCCCGAGAACGCTGCATCGATCGGCGTCCTCACCCGGCTCGGGTTCGAGCGGGACGGCACCACCGCCACCGGCGAGGACCGCTACGTGAAACGGCGCGTCTGAAGGCGATGGAAGACTCGGGCCATGGCTGATCGCGTCAGGTTCGAGCTCGACGGGCACGTGGCGACGATCACCTACGACCGGCCCGACGCGCTGAACGCGATCGACGGCGACATGCGGACCGACCTCAACGCGGCGTTCACCCGCTTCCGCGAGGACGAGGACGCGTGGGTCGCCATCGTGACCGGTACGGGCCGGGCGTTCTGCGTCGGCGCCGACATGCGCAACGGCGCAGGGGCCACCGGCGACTTCGCGGGCACCTTCTGGGAGAAGCCGACGATCAACTCGTTCGAGAGCGGATGGGAGATCTTCAAGCCGGTCATCGCCGCGGTGAACGGCTACTGCCTCGGGTACGGGCTCACCCTGGTGACGTGGTGCGACTTCGTGATCGCCAGCGAGCGCGCGGAGTTCGGCTTCCCCGAGGTGCGCATCGGCGTCCCGACGATCGTCGGCGCCGTCCGGCTCCCCGACCGCATCGGCTGGCAGAACGCGATGGAGCTGCTGCTGACCGGCGAGCGGGTCGACGCGACGCGCGCGAAGGAGCTGGGTCTGGTCGGCCGGGTCGTGCCGCACGACGACCTCATGGACGAGGCCCGCCACCTGGCGGCGCGGCTGTGCGAGGCCGCACCACTCGCAGCTCGCGCGACGAAGGAGATGGCGGTCCGCAGCCGCACCCTCCCGATGCTCGAGGCGATCCGCTGGGGCGAGACGATGCGCAAGGTCGCCGGCGCGACCGAGGACGCAGCCGAGGGGATGCGCGCGGCGGCTGAGGGGCGGCGGCCCGAGTGGAAGGGACGGTGAGCGGGCGCCGCTTCGATCTCGACGGGCTCGCGTACCCGACCCGCCGGCTCGTCGTCATCCTCTTCGGCGCGCTCGCGGTGTTCATCGCGCTCACCGCCTTCGTCGCGGCGTCGCCGCACGACGTGCCAGCCCTCGACCAGTCGATCTTCGAGTGGGCGGTCCGCAACCAGCACCAGTGGCTCAACTCGACGCTCCGGGCGCTGGCCCGGCTCGGCGCGACCGAGGTCGTGCTCCCGGTCGGCCTGGTCGTGAGCGGGCTCGTGGCGATCCGGCGCCGCTCGCTCTCGCCCATCGGGATCACGTTCGCCAGCTACGGGCTCGCTGCGTTCACCACCCTGCGGGTCAAGCACCTGCTGGACCGGCCCGAACCGTTCGACGTGCCCGGTGAGCAGGGCCTGAGCTTCCCTTCCGGCCACCTCAGCCAGTCGGTCTCCGTGTACCTGGTGCTGTTCGTGCTGGTCGAGGTGTTCCGCCACCGCAGCGCGATCCGGATCGCGTTCGCCACCGCACTCGGGATCGTCGTGGTCGCGATCATCTACCGGAGCGCGCACTTCGTCACCGACATCTTCGGAGGCGCGGCGCTCGGTGCGACGAGCGCGGCTGCGGCCATCCTCGTCATGCGCGGGCTCGAGCGGATGCCCGGGACGCGCGACCTGCTGGGCCTGCTGCGCTCGCGACCGGTGACGCAGCCGGTCGAGCTATCCGAGCACGACGGTGGAGACGCCGGCCGGGAGCGCGACCGAAGCCGAGCCTGACGGCGACGCATGCACGGTCCGGCCGCGGACCTGCACCCGCTCGTCGGCCGACAGCCCGGTCAGCGAGAGCGTGGTCGGACCGTCGGTCTGGACGCTGAGGCGCGCTGCGCGACCCGGTGCGATGCCGGCCCGCCCGAGCGTGATGCTCAGCGCGGCGACGTCGGTGAGGTGCGCCGTGATGGCCGGAGACGCAGCCGGTCGTGCGCCCAGCTTCCACTGCAGGTCGGAGAACGTGCCGGGCACGGGCGGCGTGTCCGGGGTGAGGACCGGGCCCGAGGTGCGGACCGGGGTGACCGCCGGATCGGGGTGCGCTGCGGACGAGACGTCGAGCGAGGCGAGCACGCCGGGACCGCTGTCGCGCGCCCGCAGACCGCGCACCCAGTACGCGCCGGTCGGCCCGATGCCCCACGCCGGGCGGGACAGGTTCGGGTACCAGGCGTAGGTGATGCGGCCGGGATCGCGGGTCCGCTTGAGCGAGCCCATGTGCGCCGCCGGAGCGGCGAACAGGTCGGCGGTGGCCCAGGCGAGGTGATCGAGCGAGGGATACAGCTCGAAGTGGTAGCGGTAACCGAGCGCGTCGATGGCTGCGACCTGTTGGAGCACGCCGGCGACCGGCACGAGCTCGTCGGCCCCGCCCTGGAAGATCTGGTACGGCAAGGAGCGGGCGTTGCCGAGCAGCGGCATGCTCCTGCCGTCGTCGGTGCAGCGCCCGGGACCCGCGGGCTGCACGGTGTCACCCGTGACGCGGATGCCGCAGACCGGTGGCCCCGCCATCACGACGGCGTTCGCGAAGAGGTCGGGGTAGGCCAGCCCGAGCTTGTAGGTGGCCCAGCCGCCCATCGAGTACCCGGACAGCACGGTCCGCTCGGGGTCGAGGGAGAAGCTGGTGGCGAGCGCGTGCCAGACCTCCCAGAAGTCGAGCTCGGCCTCGTCGAAGTACCAGCCGTCGGGACCACGGCCGAGCGTCGTCGCGCAGATCGAGTTCCTCGCCTCGCACGTCTGCTGGAGGAACATCGGGTTGAGCGCGCCGTACTGGTTGTGCTGCACGCCGAGCGAGTGCAGCAGCCAGGTGAGCGGGTGGGGCCCGTTGGCGGCGCGGGTCGGTACGTACACCGCGTAGGGCTGCACCCGGCCGAGGAAGTTCGGCCGGAGGTCGCCGGCCGCGCTGTCCTGCGCGTCCGCGATCACGCCCTTGCCGAGCTCGATCGACGACACGTACCAGCGGTTCGTGTAGCCGGTGACGAGCGGTTCGGGGGTCGAGCGCTTGGCGGCCAGCGCGCTCCAGTCGACCGGCAGCGAGAAGGAGCTGACGTCGCCGGTGGTGAGGGCCAGCGCCTGCGCCGCGTCCATCCAGAAGTTGAAGCGACCGGTCTCCTGGCGGGCCGTGCGGAAGCTGACGTTGTAGACCGCGGGCTGGCCGGGCAGCGCACCGTCGGTCGCAGGGACGGTCGCGAACGCCGCGCCACCGGGGGCCGCCAACCCGGCCGCCAGCCGCACGGTCCACGGCCGGTTGCGCGCCGGCAGGAACGGCGTCGGGATCTTGGCGACGAACGAACCGAGCGCGCGGTCTGCGTGGTGGTCGACCGTGACCGCGCCGGGCACGAGCGTGCGGACGTGGGTCGTCGCATCGACGACCCACGCGCCGCGGCTCGAGATCACCAGCACGTGGTCGATGCCCGCCGAGCGCAGGCCGGTTCCTGCGCCCCACGCCGACACACCGGTCGCAGCGTCGCCGTCGGAGTCGATGGCGAACGCCGCGATCGGGATGGTCGGGTCGTCGAGCGTGTTCCAGTCGACCCGCCAGTAGGTGTCGGGCCCGGAGAGGCCGACGGCGGCCCGGAAGATGTCGGCGCCGTTCCCGTCGGCCTTGCCCTGCGGGTACGAGTAGGTGCCCCGCGGTGGGGCGAGGCTCGTGACCCCGCTCGGCGTGCCCGACCCGGTCGCGCCGTGGTCGTCGTAGAGGAAGTCGGTCCACTCGAGCGCGCCTGAAGCCAGCCGCGAGGTGCCCGACGTGCGTGAGAAGTGATCGGGGAACGGCCAGCCGGCGGGCCGGGGCAGCGTCGGTTCTGCGTGGAGCGCGGCTGGCGGGACGCCCGACGGCAGACCGGTCACGAGCCCTGCGGTCTCCGGCTGGGGCTGGCCGGTCGTCGTCGACCCGGCGGGCGGAGCGGTGGCACAGAGGCCGACAGTGACGACGAGGGCGGCGGCGGTCGCCGCGCACTTCAGCAGGTGACATCGGGCGAGCACCGGGTCGTTCTCCCCCGGCGCGCGTCAGCGCAACCGCAGCACCTCACCGATGCCCTGCAGGGTCTCGGGCGTCGCGAAGTCGGTGAACCACGCGTAGAGGCGCTCGACCCCCTGGGCCGCGAGGTCCTCGAGGTGGGCGCCGAACTGGTCGCGGTCGACGAAGACCGCACTCGATCCCGAGCCCGGCCCGTTCGACCGGCCGCCGGCCATCCCCGGGAAGCGCCGGCGGGCCAGCCCCTCGATCTCCTCGCGCCGGCTCTCGTCGGCGACGAACCCGACCATCTGCTGCACCGACACGCGCGCACTGCCGGCCCGCTCGCGCATCGAGTCGAGGTCACCGAGGCGGTGGATCGGGAGGTTCCACCAGTCCGCGTAGCGCGCCACCAGGTCGACCGTGCGAGGCCCGGTCCCGCCGATCACGATCGGGATCGACGTCAACGGCACCGGCCGCTCCTGGGCGTCGCGCAGGGTGAAGTGGCTGCCCTCGAAGGACACGACCTCGCCGCTCCAGAGGAGCTGCAGCACCTCGAGGCTCTCCGCGAGGCGCTCGACCCGCACGCGCGGGCTCGTGTCGAACACGCCGTACGTCTCGAGCTCCTCGGGCACCGAGCCCCAGCCGATGCCGAGCTCGAAGCGTCCGCCGCTCGCATGGTCGAGGGTCACGGCCTGGCGGGCGAGCACCGTCGGGTGGCGCAGCGCGTCGCACAGCACGAGGTGGCTCACGTGCATGCGCTCGGTGCGGGCGGCGATCCAGGTCGCCGCGGTCATCGCCTCGAACATCGGCTGGTCGAGCGCGAGCGGCGGCGCGAGGTGGTCCATGAACGCGATGCCGTCGAAGCCGGCCGCCTCCGCGGCCTGCGCCCGCTCGACCAGCGTGTCCATCGTCATCCGCATCTGCGGGAGGAACAGGTGCACCTCGACCTTCGCCACGGCGGGCGACGCTACCCCCAGAGCGAAATTTTCCCGGTTGGAAGCGGTATGCGCTTCCAACCCGGCCAATTTCGGGGTGGGGGCCGGCGGTTTTCTCTGACTATGGTCAAGGAATCGAGGACGACGTGGCGAGGGTGCGGCGGTTCAACCGGACGGTGACGCAGCGGATCGGCGCGCTCGACGACCGCTACCTCGCTCGGGGTCGTCCGCTGGGTGAGGCCCGGGTGCTGTGGGAGATCGGCGAGGCGGGCTGCGACGTGCGGACCCTGCGGTCCCGGCTCGACCTCGACGCCGGGTACCTCAGCCGACTGCTGCGCAGCCTGGAGGCCGACGGCCTCGTCACCGTCGGCGCCAGCCCGACGGACCGGCGGGTGCGGCGCGCCCGTCTCAGCCGCAAAGGTCGTCGGGAGCGCACCGAGCTCGATCGCCGCAGCGACGACCTCGCCCGGTCGTTCCTCGAGCCGCTCTCGTCCGACGAGCGGCAGCGGCTGGTCCGATCGATGGCCGAGGTCGAGCGCCTGCTGGTCGCCGCGCTGGTCGAGATCGACGTCGTCGACCCCGACGATCCGCCGGCTCGGCACTGCCTCCACGAGTACTTCGCCGAGCTCGACCGCCGCTTCGACACCGGGTACGACCCGAGCGTTGCGCTGCCCGCGCTCGCGCACGAGATGCGCATGCCGGCCGGCGGGTTCCTCGTCGCCTCGCTGCACGGCGAGCCGATCGCCTGCGGGGCGATCAAGCTGCACGGTCGGGAGCCGGCCGAGCTCAAGCGCATGTGGGTGGCAGCGGACGCGCGTGGTCTCGGGCTGGGCCGGCGGATGCTGTCGTCGCTCGAGGCCTGGGCGGCCGACCACGGCGCGCACGCCGTCCGCCTCGAGACGAACCGCACCCTGGTCGAGGCGATCGCCATGTACCGCTCGTCGGGCTACCGCGAGGTCCCCGCCTTCAACGACGAGCCCTACGGTGACCACTGGTTCGAGAAGCGACTAGGAACGCAGAGGTGAGCGAACCGGTCGAGGTCACCGAGAGCCGCGACACCGACGTCGGTGGGTTCCGGGTCCGCCGGGCGCTCCCGAACCGGCCCCGGCGCACGGTCGGCGCCTGGTGCTTCGTCGACCACATGGGCCCGGCCGACGTGCGGGTGGACCAGGACCTGATCGGGCCGCACCCGCACATCGGCCTGCAGACGGTCACGTGGCTCCTCGCCGGCGAGCTCCTCCACCGCGACAGCCTCGGCTCCGAGCAGGTCATCCGGCCCGGCCAGCTCAACCTGATGACCGCCGGCCACGGCGTCGCCCACGCCGAGGAGGCGACCGGCCGCTTCCACGGGTCGCTCCACGGCGTGCAGCTGTGGGTGGCGCAGCCCTCCTCCACCCGAGACGGCGATGCGGCGTTCGAGCACCACGCCGAGCTCCCGCAGGTGGAGCTCGGGTCGTCGACCGGGACGGTCCTCGTCGGCTCGGTCGCCGGCACCTCCTCCCCCGCGCGGCGGGACACGGACCACCTCGGCATCGACCTGGACCTCGCCCCCGGCACGACCGCCATCGAGCTCGAGCCGTCCCACGAGCACGCGCTCGTGGTCTTCGAGGGTGACGTCACGGTCGACGGCAGGCCGCTCGCACCCGGCCACCTCGCTTACCTCGGCCCCGGCCGCGACGAGTGCGCGCTGACCACGAGCGCTACCGCTCGCGCGCTGCTGATCGGCGGTGCACCGTTCGCCGAGCAGGTGCTCATGTGGTGGAACTTCGTCGCCCGCACCCGCGACGAGATCAGCGCGGCTCGTGACGACTGGATGGCCGGCCACGAGCGCTTCGGTGTGGTCACCTCGAAGCTCGATCGGATCGACGTCGGCGAGCCGCCGTGGCGGACCTGAACGTCGAGTACCCGCCGGAGCAGCACTTCCTGCGGGACCTCGGCATCGTCACCGAGCAGCTCAGCGCCGACCGGTCGATCACGGTCGCGCCGGTGAACGACCCGGTCCGCAACGCCGACGGCGCAGCGGCCATCGGGTTCCTCGTCACCCTCACCGACATCAACGCCGCGCTCGTCGCGCTCATCGCCGGGCAACCCGACTGGAACGCGACCGCCGACCTCTCGCTGCACACGACCAACCCGCTCGTCGGGTCGCTCGCGGTCGTCGACTCACGGCTCGTCCGGGCCGGTTCGAACCTCGTGACCGTGGCGACCGACGTCTACGACGCTGGCATTGACGCCGACCCGGACGCCGCGCTCGGCCAGCCCGACCGACCCCGCACCTCGGCGGCCACCGGGTTGGTGACCTTCGCCCGCATCCCCCGCAAGGCGTCGGTCGCGTCGGACGGCTTCGACCCGGCGACGATGATCGGCCAGCGTCGCGAGCTGGTCCCGGGGCGACCGCCGCCCGCCGTGCCGGTGCTCGAGCGCATCGGCCTGCAGGTGGTCGACCCGGAGGCCGGCGTGACGGAGCTGACCCGCTCGGAGTACGTGCGCAACAGCTTCGGCGCCATCAACGGCGGCGTCCTCGGGATGGTGTTCGAGGGCGCGGCCGAGGCGGCGGTTCCCCGCCACGTGGCCGCTGACCTGCAGATCCACTACCTCGCGCAGGCGAAGGTCGGCCCGGTGCGGACGGCTGCCACCGTGCTGCGCCGCACCGCCGGCCACGCCCTCTGCAGCGTGGCGGCGCGCGACGCGGGCCACGACGACCTGCTGCTCGCGCTCGCGACCGTCGGGCTCATCGACACGTCGCGGGGGTAGAGGCCGCCCGCACGCCGACGCCGGACTGGAGCCCCTGTTGAAGACGCTCGCCGTCACGACCCTTCTGCTGATCGGGTCGAACATCTTCATGACCCTCGCCTGGTACGGGCACCTGCGGTTCCTCGAGCACCGACCTTGGTACATCGCGGTCGTGGCGGCGTGGAGCATCGCCTTGCTCGAGTACTCGCTGCAGGTGCCGGCCAACCGCATCGGGTTCACCAAGCTCAGCCTGGCGCAGCTCAAGCTGCTGCAGGAGGCGATCACGCTGGTCGTGTTCGTGCCGGTCGCAGCGAGCCTCTTCCACCTCCGCTGGCGGTGGGACTTCGCGTGGGCCGGCCTGTGCCTGATCGGCGCGGTGTTCTTCGCGTTCCGGGGCGGTCTCGGTTCGGGCTGACCGACGGCTACCGGTCAGCCGACGCGCTGCGGCGGAGCCCTTCGCGCAGCGCGGCGAGCGCGCACTCGACGAGCACCCGACGGCTCTCCGCCGTGCTGAGGTCGACCAGCGTCTCCGGGGCGGTGACCGGACGGAGGATCGTGCCGAGCGCGGCGACGGCCGCCACGATCGCGTCGGGCTGGTCGTGGGTCTGCGCGACGAGCCCGGCGAAGCGGCCGGCCCGCTCGCTGACCTGGAGGTCAGCGTCGAGGTGCCGGTGCGCGGTCAGGTCTCGGACCAGCAGGGAGGTCACCGCTCGGTTGTCACACGCGAAGTCGACCAGCTCGGAGAAGAAGCGGCGCCGGCCACGCGCATCGAGCGGCGCCTCCCGCTCGAACCGGTCGAGCACGTCGTCGAGCTTGGCCAGCACCGGGCGCACGATCTCGTTGAGCAGGTCCTGCTTGGAGCGGAAGTGGTGCAGCACCGCCGCGCGGGTGATGCTCAGCTGCGTCGCGATCTGCTCGAGGGTCGCGACGTCGTAGCCGGCGTCGCGGAAGGCCTCGGCGCCCACGTGCAGGATCGCGTTGCGCGTGTCCTGGCCGGTGCGGCGGGGCTGGAGGAGCGTGGTCACCGTTGTTCTGTCGGTCCGCCGGCCGCTCCCGTGAACGGAAGGCCCCGCCGCCTGACCGACCCGCCGGTCAGCTCCTGACTCCCGAGTAGGCGAATCGCTCAACTCGTCCGCAGGGTGACCGAAGGTGACACCACGGTCGTCAGGGTGGACGGCCGTTCCACGCACCAGCGGGAGGAGCGGGGGATGGGACGATCGACGTTGATGCAGCTGGCTCGTCGACGGCGCGCACGCGGCACGTCGCAGTCAGAGCGGCAGGACGTGCTCGAGAGCCTGGACCGGATCCAGGAGGTGTACTCCTCGACGATGGTCTACCGGCCGACCGAGCCGGAGCTCGACGCGCTGGCACAGAGCGCGGCGCAGCTCTCCGGGGCCGACAGCGCGGTGATGACCCGCGTGGCCGACGACGGCGCGCTCGAGTTCGTCGGTCAGTACGAGCGGAGCCGCGACGGCCGCATCATGGTCGAGGCGCAGGAGGCGCTCGGGTGCTGCCGCCGGATCATCAAGCGCAACACACCGCTCGAGCTGCTCCGCATGCCGGCCGACCTCGAGCTGTGGCAGTCACCTCTGTCCATGCTCGGCGTGCCGATCCGTGCGGTCGACGACGAGGTGCTCGGTGCGCTCTGCGTCGTCGCCCGCGAGAACCGGAGCTGGTCCGAATCCGACCAGGAGGACATGACCGCCCTGGCCGGCCGGGCCGCGTCGGAGATGACCGTTCTTTTCGCGTAGGCGGGCCGTAGCGTCGATCGGGTGGTCCCGACGGTCCCCACGACGTACTGGCACCCCCTCGCCGACGGGCGCGTGCAGTGCGACGTCTGCCCCCGTGCGTGCAAGCTGCGCGACGGCCAGCGGGGCGTCTGCTTCGTCCGCGCCCGCGAGGGTGACGAGATCGTCCTCACGACCTACGGGCGGTCGAGCGGCTTCTGCGTCGACCCGGTCGAGAAGAAGCCGCTGAACCACTTCCTGCCGGGCTCGTCGATCCTCAGCTTCGGCACCGCCGGTTGCAACCTCGCCTGCCGCTTCTGCCAGAACTGGGACATCTCCAAGTCGAAGGAGATGGACACCCTGGCCGACCAGGCCGCCCCCGAGGAGATCGCCCGGGCGGCCGCCGCGGAGGGGTGCCGCAGCGTCGCGTTCACCTACAACGACCCGACGATCTTCCTCGAGTACGCGATCGACGTCGCCGACGCCTGCCACGAGCTCGGGCTCGCCGCCGTCGCGGTGACCGCGGGCTACATCTGCCCCGAGCCCCGCGCTGACTTCTACGCGCACCTCGACGCGGCCAACGTCGACCTGAAGGGCTTCACCGAGGACTTCTACCGCCACACGTGCGGCGCCGAGCTCGGTGCCGTCCTCGAGACGCTCGAGTTCCTGCGACACGAGACCGACGCGTGGTTCGAGCTCACCACGCTGCTCATCCCCGGCCTCAACGACAGCGACCGCGAGCTCGACGAGATGACGTCGTGGGTGGCCGAGCACCTCGGCACCGACGTACCGATGCACTTCACCGCGTTCCACCCCGACTACCGGATGCGCGACCGGCCGCCGACGCCACCGGAGACGCTCAGCCGGGCGCGGCACATCGCGAGGGCGAACGGCGTGCGCTACGCCTACACGGGCAACGTGCACGACACCGGTGGACAGAGCACGTTCTGCCACGGGTGTGGCGCGCGCGTGGTCGAGCGCGACTGGTACTCGATCGGCGACTACCAGCTCGACGACGACGGCCACTGCCGCGCGTGCGGCACCGTGATCCCCGGGCGGTTCGACGGTGGCCCGGGTGGGTGGGGCCCGCAGCGGCGGCCGGTCGTGTTGCGGGGACACTCGTGAGCGCGGCCCGCCGCCTGCGCCCGACCGCGGTGGCCGGTCGCTTCTACCCGGCCGAACCCGATCGCCTCGAGGCTGCGCTCGACTCCGCGTTCGCGGCAGCGGTGCAACCCGAGCCGGGCGCGGCGGTGCCGAAGGCGCTGGTGGCGCCCCATGCGGGCTACGTCTACTCGGGCCCGATCGCGGCGAGCGCCTACCTGCGCGTCGCATCGGCCCGGGCCACCATCCGCCGCGTCGTGCTGCTCGGCCCGAGCCACCGTGTGCCCTTCCGGGGCGTTGCGCTCAGCTCGGCTGACGCGTGGGACAGCCCGCTCGGGCCGGTGGCCGTCGACCAGGCCGGCGCCGCCGCGTTGCACGACGTGCCGTGGGTCGTGACCGACGACCGGCCGCACGCACCCGAGCACAGCCTCGAGGTGCACGTGCCGTTCCTGCAGCGGGTGCTCGACGACTTCATGTTGCTCCCGCTCGTGGTCGGCGACGCCTCGGAGCAGGAGGTGGCCGCGGTGCTCCAGGCGGTGTGGGGTGGGCAGGAGACCCTCGTGGTCGTGAGCACCGACCTGTCGCACTACCAGCGCTACGAGGACGCCCGGCGGCTCGACGCCCGCACCGCCGCGGCGATCGTGGCGCTGCGCCCGGGCGACGTCGGCGACCGCGACGCCTGCGGAGCGCGCCCGCTGCGCGGCCTCCTGCGCTCCGCCGCCGACCGGCAGATGGCGGTCGACGCGATCGACGTCCGCAGCTCCGGCGACACCGCCGGGGACCGAGACCAGGTGGTCGGCTATGGCGCCTTCACCGTCGCCTGAGGACGTCGAGCTCCTGCTCGACATCGCCGACGAGGCGATCGAGCGCGCGCTCGCCGGTCAACGGGCGAAGCCGCCGGCGCTCGCCTCGCTGCCACCCTCCCTGCGGGAGCCGGTCGGCGTGTTCGTGACATTGCGGGTCGGCGGGGAGCTGAACGGGTGCATCGGCGCCCTCGACGGCGTCGAGCCGCTCGGGCCGGCGGTGGCCCGCCTCGCCGTGTCGGCTGCGTTCGGCGACCCGCGACTGCCGGCGCTGCGACCGGCCGACCGTCCGCACCTCACCATCGAGATCTCGCTGCTGTCCCCGCTCGAGCCGATCGCGGTCGCGAACCGCGATGAGCTGCTCGCCTCCCTGCGTCCGGGCACCGACGGCCTCGTCGTCGTTGCGCTCGGCCGGCGGGCGCTGTTCCTCCCGGCCGTGTGGGAGCAGCTCCCCGACCCCGAGCGGTTCGTCGACCAGCTCTGGGCCAAGGCCGGGCTGAGCCCGGGCACCTGGCCGAAGGGGATCGAGCTCTCGCGGTTCACGGCCCGGCACCACGAGCGCGAGGCTGTGGGGCTCTGACCGACGGTTCCCAGAATGACGGGCGGCTCTCGTTCCGGCTCCGGCCGGCGACGGGCGAGGGGGGCGCGCGCGACGAGCGGCTGGACCTCGACGACGGCGGCACCGGCCGGGACGGCTGGCTCTACGTGCCCGACACCGCCGAGGCGCGACCGCCGCTCCTCGTCTTCCTCCACGGCGCCACCGGGACCGGCCACTCCCACGGGCGAGCCGTCCTCGCGGCTGCCGACCGCTACGGCGTGGCGGTCGTGGCCCCGGACTCGCGGCACCCACAGACCTGGGACATCATCGCCCAGCAGAGCTTCGGTCCGGACGTGACCCACCTCGACCGCGTGCTCGAGGCGGTCGTCGACCAGCTCGACGTCGACACCGACCGCGTCGCGATCGGCGGCGTGTCCGACGGCGCCTCGTACGCGCTGTCGATCGGCATCACCAACGGCGACGTGTTCGACACCGTCATCGCGTTCTCACCGGGGTTCGTCGCGGTGCTCGAACCGCGCGGCCGACCGCGCGTCTTCGTGTCGCACGGGCTCGCCGACCCGATCCTGCCGTTCGACTCGTGCTCGGGGTCCATGGTCCCGATGCTGCGCCAGGCCGGCTACGAGGTCGAGTTCGAGCAGTTCGACGGCGGCCACACCGTCCCGCCCGAGGTGGCCGACGCCGGCCTGCGGTGGTGGCTCGAGCGTCCCTGATCGGGACGCCTCAGAGCACCCCGACGGCGTCGCGCACCATCTGCAGATCCTCGCGGGCCTCGACGACGAAGGTCTGCACCGACGGCCCGATCCACCCGAGGCGCGTGCCGACGAGCTCGCGCAGTCGCTCGGCGTGCTCGCCGATGCCGCCGGTGAACACGAGGGCGTCGAGCCCTTCGAGCGCGGCGACGCACCCGCCGAGCAGCCACACCAGGCGGTGGAGGTAGACGTCGAGCGCGAAGCGCGCCTCGTCGTCGTGCCGGTCGAGCAGCTCGCGCATGTCGTCGGTCCCGCTGAGACCCTTCAATCCGCTCTCGTGCTCCAACACGTCGGCCAGGCCATCGACTCGGTCGGCCAGCCACAGCACCGCGCCCGGGTCGATCGATCCGGAGCGGGTGGCCATCACCAGACCGTCGAGGGGCGTGAAGCCCATGGTCGTCGCGATGCTGCGACCGTCGAGCGCCGCGCAGAGCGACTGCCCGCCGCCGAGGTGTGCGACGACGACCCGACGGGCCTCCGGTGCGAGCTCACGCACCCGGCTCACCGCCCAGGCGTGGGACAGCCCGTGGAACCCGTAGGCCCGCACCTGCCGGCGGAGCTCGGCGGGCAGTGCGTAGGTGCGCGCCGCCTCCGGGATCGTTGCGTGGAACGCGGTGTCGAAGCAGGCGACGTGGGGTGCGTCGGGCCACGCGGACCGGCAACGGCCGAGCGCGTCGAGCGCCGGCGGCTGGTGGAGCGGAGCCAGCTCCGTGAGGGCGCGCAGCTCGGCTTCGACCGCGTCGTCGACGACCACCGGTGCCGACCGGTCGCCACCGTGGACGACGCGATGCAGCACCGCATCGATCCGCTCCCCCGCGGCGACCGCCTCGTCGAGCGAGTCGTAGCGATCCACGATGTCCTCGCCGTCGAGCCGCGTGATCTTCATCGAGGTCGATCCGGCGTTGACGGTCAGGCACCGCACGTCGTCACTCCTCCCAGGCCCAGCCGGCCACCTCCGGGATGTCCTCGCCGTGGTCGCGGGTCCAGAGCCGGGCCCGCAGCCGGGCGTCGGCCATCTGCTGGCGCAGCGCCGCAGCACGCGGGCCGAGGCCGTCCACCCGGTCGATCACGTCCATCACCAGGTGGTACCGGTCGAGGTCGTTGAGCATCACCATGTCGAACGGCGTCGTGGTGGTGCCCTCCTCCTTGTAGCCGCGGACGTGGAGGTGGGCGTGGTTGCGTCGGCGGTAGGTGAGGCGGTGGATCAGCCACGGGTAGCCGTGGAAGGCGAAGATCACCGGCTGGTCCTCGGTGAACAGCGTGTCGAACTCGCGATCGTGCAACCCGTGCGGGTGCTCGGTCTCGGGCAGGAGCCGCATGAGGTCGACGACGTTGACCACCCGCACCGACAGGTCCGGCAGCTCGCGGCGCAGGATCGACGCCGCGGCCAGCGTCTCGAGCGTGGGGATGTCGCCGGCGCACGCGAGCACGACGTCGGGCAGCGAGCCGTTGCCCCGCTCGGTGCCGGCCCAGTCCCAGATGCCTGCGCCGCGCGCGCAGTGCAGCTCCGCCTCCTCCACCGACAACCAGTCCGCCTGGGGCTGCTTGCCGGCGACGACCACGTTCACGTACTGACGCGAGCGGAGGCAGTGGTCGTAGGTCGACAGCAGCGTGTTCGCGTCGGGCGGGAGGTAGACGCGCACGACGTCGGGCTTCTTGTTCATCACCACGTCGAGGAAGCCCGGATCCTGGTGCGTCGAGCCGTTGTGGTCCTGCCGCCACACGTGGGACGACAGCAGGTAGTTGAGGCTCGGGACGCGCCGCCGCCACGGCACCCGGGAGCTCGCCTCGAGCCACTTCGCGTGCTGGTTGAACATGGAGTCGACGATGTGGATGAACGCCTCGTAGCACGTGAACACGCCGTGGCGACCGGTGAGCAGGTACCCCTCGAGCAGGCCCTCGCACACGTGCTCGGACAGCACCTCGATGACCCGGCCGTCACGCGAGAGGCCCACGTCGGTCTTCTCCATCGCGAGCTGCCAGTCGCGTCCGGTCACGTCGAGCACGTCCTGCAACCGGTTGCTGGCCAGCTCGTCAGGAGCGAACACCCGGAAGCTCTCGGGGTTGAGCCGGCTGACCTCGCGCAGCCACGCGCCGAGCACCCGCGTCGCCTCGTGGCTGGTGGCGCCGTGGCGTTCCACCGCGACGCCGTGCTCGCGCCAGTTCGGGAGGCGCAGGTCCGACGGCGCGCGCCCGCCGTTGGCCACCGGGTTGGCGCTCATGCGGCGCTCGCCGTCGGGCACCAGCGCCAGCAGCTCGGGCACCGGCCGGCCGTCCGCGTCGAAGAGGTCTTCGGGGCCGTAGGAGCGCAGCCACTGCTCGAGCACGCGGCGGTGATCGTCGTCGTTCCGGGCCGCGGGGAGCGGCACCTGGTGCGAGCGGAACGTGCCCTCGACCGGTTGGCCGTCGACGATGGGCGGGCCGGTCCAGCCCTTCGGCGTGCGCAGCACGATCATCGGCCACACCGGCGGCCCGTCCGGTGGGCGCCGGCTACGAGCCGCGGTGCGCACCTCGGCGATGCGGTCGAAGGACGTGTCGAGCGCCGCGGCCATCGCCTGGTGGACCTCGGCGGGATCGTCGCCGGCCACCACGATGGGCTCGTAGCCGTAGCCCTGGAGCAGCCGCACGAGGTCGGCCTCCGGGATGCGGGCGAGCACGGTCGGGTTGGCGATCTTGTAGCCGTTCAGGTGCAGGATCGGCAGCACCGCGCCGTCGCGGGCCGGGCTCAGGAAGCGACCGCAGTGCCAGCTCGT
>JAFBAD010000042.1 GCA_019247975.1 Acidimicrobiia bacterium | reverse complement strand
CGCCACCGGCGTGCGACCGGAGAGGTCGTAGCGCACGAGGCGCCCGTCGGTGGAGGTGGCGAGCAGGTGGCCGTCGACCACGGTGAGGCCACGGACGGTCGACCAGTTGAGGCCGTCGCCCGAGCCGCTCACGGTCTGGACCGGTGTGGTGCTCACGAGGCCCTGGTCCAGTCCGAAGCCGACGGCGAACAGCCGGGCGTCGTTGAGGACCGTGTAGAAGAGGACGCCGTTGGCGTAGGTCGCCGCGGTGATCGTGCTGAGCCGGCCGTCGGTCCACGATGCGAGCGAGGTCCAGTTGACACCGTCGGTGCTGACCTGGAAGCGCTGGTTCGTGGTGAGGCGGTAGCTCACGCCGTTGTTCGCAGCCATCACACCGGTCACGCCGGACCAGCTGCTCGTGTCGGTCGAGGCGGCCTCGGTCCCGAAGGTGGTGCCGTCGTAGCCGACCTGCTCGAGCTGGCCGGCCGGCACGCTGGCCCCCGTCACGGAGCCCGTGTAGGTCAGCGTGGTGGGCAGGGCGAAGTTGGTCGCCCGGACCGGAGCGCTGCCGCCCTCGGTGAGGAGGTAGGTCAGCCGCGGGTGGTACTCGCCGTCGAAGTTCAGGCTGTCGTTCAGGATGTAGAGGCCCTGCGCGGTCGGCGTGATGCGCCACACGGCGAGGCCACGGTCACGGCCGGGGTTCCACGAGAGCGCCGTGCCGCTGACCGGGTCGAGGGCGGTGATGCCCTGGCGGTCGACGGCGCCGGTGCCCTTGCGGTCGGCGGCGGTGGAGTTGTTCGCCCAGCGCTCGTGGCCACCCACGTAGACGGCTGCGCCGGTCACGCCGACGGCGGTGAGGCTGTCGCCACCCGTGTAGTCGACCCACGTCGGGGCGGCGGTGCCGGCGGGCACTGCGTTCTCCCAGCGAGCTGCCGCGTCGCAGAGCTTCGGCGGGGCGCCGTAGGCGCCGGTGGCGACGGTGACGAAGTAGGAGCCGTCCGGCGACCAGTCGACGTCACGGATGTAGGTGTCGTAGCTCGAGGAGCACTGCCCGTAGCGGTACATGTCGGTGAACCAGGGGCTGACCGTCGCCGGGCTGGTCGTCAGGTCGATGCGAACGATGTTCGGCCGGTACTGGCCGCCGACCTGGGTGAAGTTGCCGATGGCCATGAGCGCCTTGCCGTCGGGCGAGGCGTCGATGCGCATGACGCGGAGCGTGCCGGTGGCCGGCGTCGTGAACGGGATGTCGAGGGCGGTCGGCTTGCCGGTCGTCGCGTCGACGGCCGCGAAGTTGGTGCGGACCTGGTTGCGGATCTTGGTGAACGTGCCCGCGGCGTAGAGCGTGTTGCCCTGGAGCTCGAGGTCGTAGACCATGCCGTTCGGCGTCGCGTCGAACGACGTGATCTTCTGGCCGGTGACCGGGTCGATCTTGACCAGGTAGCCGCCGGCGACGCCGTTGACGCTCTTGAACTGGCCGGCGACGTAGATGTTGCCGTCGGCCGCCTTGACCATCGAGGAGACCTGACCGTCGAGCTGCGGCACGAAGGTCTGGTCGATGTCCCCGGTCGCCTTGTCGTAGGCGAAGATGTCGTTGCGCGAGTAGACGGTCGACTCGCTGTACTTCTTCACCTGGCTGAAGTTGCCGCCCACGATGACGCGCGAGCCCAGGTCGATCACCGCCTGGGTGTTGCCGTCGAGCACGCCCGGCGTGGTGTCCACCGGATCGGGGTTCACGACGACGTCGTGCTCACCCTCCTGGGGCGCGGTGGCGGCCTGTGCGTGTCCGCCTGGCACCGCGGCCAGACCGAGCAGCACCATCGCCACCACGAGTCCACGGGCGACTGCCCGAACCACCTTGTTCACCGGATTTCCTCCCAGCTCGGTTCCCCGCGTCACGGTTACGTTGCGTAGCGGGTGCCGAGTCAGTCTCACGCATCGTGGTGGCAACGCCCATGGGTCGTCCGGCCCGAATCGGGCACGGACGCCCATGACGGGCCGAAGCGGCTCAGGCGGCGTCGTCGACGACGAGGTCGTCGAAGTTCGCCGACCAGGTGTTGTTCACCGTGTCACCGATCTCGACCATGCCGTAGCTGTCGGCCAGCCCGGTCGTCGACTGGGCGACCTGGGTGCCGTTCAGCTGCAGCGTGATCGTGCCGGAGGCGCCGGTGGTGGCGCAGAGCTCGATGTCGTTCCACGCACCGTTCACGAGGCGCACACCCGCGTAGGTCTGGGCGCCGCTGACGTCGGACTTGATGTACAGACCGCCGTTCGAGGTCACGAACACCCGGACCCCCGCGCCGTTGGCCGCCGTCCGGAACCGGGACAGGACCGTGGTGGTGGTCAGGTTGTTGATGCGGACCGAGAAGGTCTCGCACAGCGCCGTGTAGGTCGCACCGAGGTCCTTGCGGCCGTAGGCCTTCGAGGTGCTCGCGTTGGTGAGACCCGACGGCGCGGTGCCGGCCGGGGCGCCCGTGCCCGAGTCGAGCGTGAGGCCCTGCTGGGTCGTCCAGCTGCTCAGGTCGTCGAAGTGGGTCTCGAAGACGTGGGCGGGCGGCGGCGGGGGCGGCGGAGGAGGAGGGGCCTCACCCGTCGACTGCAGCGCCACCGTGTTGGCCCAGTTGAGCCCGTCGACGCCCGGACCGCTGATGGTCACGGTCGTGTTCATGACCGGCGCGCCCTTCACGAGGTCGGTGCGCCGGAGGGTCCCGTCGGTGTGCGTGTGGTACAGCTTCCCGTCGATCACGGCCAGGCCGACGGTGCCGGTCCAGTTGGTGCCGTCGACGGTCGGACCGCTCACCCGGAACTGCAACGAGCTGATGAGGCCGTCCTCGACGTCGAAGCCGCGGCCGTAGAGGTTGCTGTCACCGTTGATGCGGTAGAGCAGCCGGCCGTTGCCGGTCGGCAGCGGCGCGAACGCCGCACCCGTGACGTTGTTGAGGCTCAACCAGCTGGGCGAAGGGTTCCAGGTGGTGCCGTCGGTCGTGACCTCGAAGCTGCCGTTGCTGTTGATCCGGTAGGTGCGATCGGACCCGATCACGACGCCGCGCACGGCCGACCAGTTCGACGTGTCGGCCATCGTCTCCTCCGGGCCGAGCGTGGTGCCGTCGTAGGGGTGGTCGTGGAGCTGGCCCGAGGACGCGCCCGAGGTGGAACCGGCGTAGGCGATGTCGGTCGGCAGGGTCTGGGTGACCGCCTTCGTCGGCAGCTCGCCGCCGGCGACGGGCAGGAACGCGAACTTCGGGTGGTACTCGCCGGACATGTGGTCGCTGTCGCTCATGACGTACAGGCCGTCGGCCGTCGGCGTCATGCGCCACGCCGCGAGGCCCCGTTCGCGGGTCGGGTTCCACGAGTAGGCCACGCCGCTCGCAGGGTCGAGGGCGATGATGCCTTGGCGGTCGATCGCGCCCGGACCGGCCTGGTCGCCACGAGGCGGCACCGCGTTGTTCGACCAGCGGTTGTGGCCGGCCACGTAGACCGCCACGCCGGTGATCGCGACCGAGCTCAGCGAGTCGCCACCGGTGTAGTCGACCCAGGTCGGCGTGTCGGCGGTGGAGGCCGAGCCGGTCTCCCAGCGGCTGCTCGAGTCGCAGAGGCGCGGCGGCGCGCCGTAGGCGCCCGTGGTGACCACGACGAAGTAGGTGCCGTCGGGCGAGAAGTCGAGGTCGCGGACGTAGGTGTCGTAGCTCGACGAGCAGAGGCCGTAGCGGAGGTTGTCGGTGGCCCAGTTGTCGACGGTGGCCGAGGTGCGGTCGCTACTGATGTCGAGCTTGGCGATGTTCTGCCGCGTCACCCCGCCGACCGAGGTGAAGTTGCCGAGCGCGACGAGCGTGTTGCCGTCGGGCGTGACGTCGAGCCGCATGACCCGCGTGAACCCGGTGGCGGCGTTGATGAACGGGATGTCGGTGCCGAGGGCCTGACCCGTCGTCGCGTTGAGCATCGCGAAGTTGGTGCGCGTGATGTTGCGCATCTTCGTGAACGTGCCACCGGCGTAGAGCGTGTTGCCGTCGAGGTGGAGGTCGTAGACCATCCCGCTCGGCGACGCGTTGAACGCCGTGATCCGCTGGCCGGTGACCGGGTTCAGCTTCACGAGGAAGCCGGCGGCCGCGCCGCTGATGTTGTGGAACTGGCCAGCCACGTAGATGTTGCCGTCGGCCGCCTTGAGGATGCTGGTGACCTGGCCGTCGGGCGCCGGGTTGAAGGTCTGGTCGATCGCGCCGGTCGCCTTGTCGTAGGCGAACAGGTTGCTGCGGGCGAAGACCGTCGACTGGTCCCACCGCTTCACCTGGCTGAACTTGCCGCCGACGATCACGCGGGTGCCGAGGTCGACGACGGCCTGCGTGTTGCCGTCGAGGACCGCGGGCGTGTTGTCGATCGGGTCGGTGTTCACGAGCGTGTCGTGCTCACCCTCCTGGGGCGCCGTGGCCGCGCCCGTCGGTCCGGGGGCGA
>JAFBAD010000025.1 GCA_019247975.1 Acidimicrobiia bacterium | reverse complement strand
GGATCGGTCACGTCGGTGCGCAGGACGTGGTCGCCGTCACCGGCCAGATCGACGCCCACGACGGTCGCGCCCTCCTGGCGCAGCAGGGCGGCGGTGGCGGCGCCGATCCCCGACGCCGCCCCGGTGACCAGGGCGATCCTGCCGTCGAAGCGGCCCGTCACGTGCGCAGCTCGTAGGTCAGGTGGTGGGAGAGGTCGCCCACCTGGTCGACGAAGAAGCACCGCTCGGTGAACCGCCACCGACCCTCGACCTGCTCGAAGCGATCGCGGTAGCGGCCGGCGATGATCGGCTGCAGGGCGAGACCCGGTGCGGCCTGGAACACGACGTAGCTCGACCGGGCGGTGGCCGTGGTCTCGTCGTCGTCCAGCTCGATGATCGTGTTCACCGTCGTGTGGCGGGTGCCCGGCCGGCCGTCGTGCAGCTGCGTGCCGCCCTCGTACATGGCCCGGACGCCGTCGGCGCCCTCGGCCACGAGGTGGCCGTGCTCCTCGGTCAGCCGGCCGTGGGCGAACAGCGCGCCGACGCCGTCCCAGTCGGCCGCGTCCATCGCCTCGCAGTACCGGCCGAGCAGGTTGCGGATCTGCTCGTGGTGGTCGCTCACGGCGGAGAACGTAGAGCCTCCGGCCCTTTCCGGGACTTGGGCACCCCCTACGTCCTGAAACGGGCCACAGAACGCCGGCGGATCCGGACCCCTCGGCCGCGACCCCTGATCGCCCGTCGCGCCCTACCCTCTCCACAACTCGAACGATGCGCCGGCGACGGGTTTCGTGCCCCGTCAGCAGGATCACTACATTCCTCGGTCGTGTCCGACTTCCTGCGGTCGTACCTCACCGTGGCGATCTTCGGGGGCGTGGCCTTCGGCCTCCTGGCCGGGGTGCTCGGGATCGGTTCGCTGATCCGGCCCGACCGGCGCCAAGAAGGCAAGTACCTCACCTACGAATCAGGCGTGGATCCGGTCGGCACCGGCTGGATGCAGGCCGAGATCCGCTACTACATCTTCGCCGTCCTCTTCGTCATGTTCGACGTGGAGGCGGTGTTCATCTTCCCGTGGGCCACCCGGTTGGAGGCCTACGGCACCTTCGGCGCGGTGGAGATGGGGATCTTCATCGTCGTGCTGGCCCTCGGCCTGCTGTACGCATGGCGCAAGGGGGTCCTCCGTTGGATCTAGGGATCTAGGAGCTCATGGGTCTCGTCGAGAGCGGCAAGCTGCCCAAGCCGCTCACCTCCCTCCTCAACCTGTCCCGTCGGTACTCCCTGTGGGTGTACCAGTGGGGCCTCGCCTGCTGCGCCATCGAGATGGGCGCCGCGTTCGGTTCGCCGCGCTACGACGTGATGCGCCTCGGGGTCATCCCGCTGCCCGCGTCGCCCCGCCAGTCGGACCTCGTGGTCATCTCCGGCACGGTCACCGACAAGATGGTCCCGGCCATCAAGCGGCTCTGGGAGCAGATGCCGGACCCGAAGTACGTGATCTCGATGGGCTCGTGCGCGAACTGCGGCGGGCCCTACTGGGACAGCTACTCGGTGACCAAGGGCGTGGACCAGATCATCCCGGTCGACGTGTACGTCCCCGGCTGCCCGCCCCGGCCCGAGGCGCTGCTCGAGGGCATCGTGCTGCTGCAGGAGCGCATCCAGAACGAGGACATGGCCGAGCGCTGGAAGGGTGAACCCATTGTCGTCGGCTGAGGGCGACGGCGTGCCGCCGGAAGACAAGACCGCTGACGAAGAGGTCACCGACCAGCAGGTCGAGGCGACCGACGAGGCGGCCGAGGCCGAGGGCCACGCCGAGCAGACCGCAGAGGGCTCGGGTGACGTCGACGAGGCGGCCGCCGGCACGGTGGCCGAGACGCCCGCCGAGCCGGCCGAGCCGGCGGACCCGACCTCCCCGGCGTCGGAGGACGAGCTGCGGGTCGGGCTCCTCGAGTCGATGAAGGAGGCGCTCGGCGAGTCGCTCGTCGGCGCCCACATCCTCGACGGCAAGGACCTCTGGATCCGGGTGACCAGCGACGCCTGGCGGCAGGCCGCCGAGGCCGCCCGCACCCGGCTCGGCTGCAGCTCGTTCACCTTCCTGTCGGCCATCGACTGGCTGCCCTCGCCCTACGGGCGCAGCGAGACCAGCCCGTTCGACCCGCCGCCGGACAAGGAGCAGGCCCAGGAGGCCGGCTTCGCGGGTGGCGAGACCCGCTTCCAGCTCTTCATGCGGGTCCAGAACCCCGAGCGGGGCTTCGGCATCACGATCAAGGCCGACGTGGCCGACCCCGACGCCGGCGTCGAGACGATCATCCCGGTCTACGCCGGCGCCAACTGGCACGAGCGCGAGACCTGGGAGATGTACGGCATCACCTTCGTGGGCCACCCGCACCTCGTGCACATCTACCTGCCGGGCGCGTTCGAGGGGAACCCGCTCCGCAAGGACTTCCCGCTGCTCGCCCGCGAGGTGAAGCCGTGGCCGGGCATCGTCGACGTCGAGCCCATGCCCGACGACGGTGACGGCGACGACGCGGAGAGCGAAGCAACCGAGGGCGAGGAGGTGAGCGCATGACCGTCACCGAGGCCCAGCAGCGCGCGTACGTGGCCGGCCAGGCCGCCGACGCGCGGGTCAACCTCGAGATCGAGAGCGAGGGCATGACCCTCAACCTCGGCCCGCAGCACCCGGCCACCCACGGCACCCTGCGCATCGTCGCCAAGCTCGACGGCGAGCAGGTCGTGTCGTGCGAGCCGGTCATGGGCTACATGCACCGCGGCTACGAGAAGCTGACCGAGGTCCGCACGTACCCGCAGATCACGACGTTGATCAACCGCATCGACTGGCTCGGCAGCTTCACCAACGAGGTGCCGTTCATCCTCGCCGCCGAGCAGCTCATGGAGATCGAGGCGCCGCCCCGGGCGCAGTGGATCCGCACGATCCTCTTCGAGCTCGGCCGGATCGCCAACATCATCCTGTTCCTCGGCGACATGGGCGTGCAGCTCGGCGCGCTGACCCCGGTCTTCTACGCGTTCCGCGACCGCGAGTACGTGCTGAACCAGATCGAGGCGGTCACCGGCGGGCGCTTCCACCCCAACTTCGACCGCATCGGCGGCCTCAAGGACGACCTGCCGAAGGGCTGGATCGACGACACCAAGGCCGTGATGAACAAGGTCCGCGACTTCTGCGACCTGCTCGAGGAGCTGCTGCTCGGCAACGAGATCTTCGAGTCCCGCACCCGCGGCATCGGCGTCATCCCCGGCGAGGTCGCGCTGGGCTACGGCCTCACCGGCGCCAACCTCCGGGCCAGCGGCGTGGACTACGACCTGCGCCGCGACGCACCGGTGCCCATGGCCTGGAACGAGGTCGACTGGAAGGTCTGGACCCACCCCGACGGCGACTCGTTCGCCCGCTACTGGGTGCGCCTGCAGGAGACCCGCGAGGCGGCGAAGATCGTCGACCAGCTCTGCGACGACATCCCGGCCGGGCCGATCATGGCCAAGGTCCCCCGCATCATCAAGGTGCCCGCCGGCGAGGCGTGGGTCGCCACCGAGAACCCGCTCGGCGAGATGGGCTACTACATCGTCAGCAAGGGCGACCTCGGACCCTTCCGGGTCAAGATCAAGTCGGCCTCGTTCAACAACATCTCGATCGTGCCGTGGGTCACCCGCGGCGTGTACGTCCCGGACGTCATCACCATCCTCGCTTCCCTCTACTTCATCCTCGGAGACATCGACCGGTGACGCTCGCGGTCGAGCTCGCCTACTGGCAGCAGACGATCCTGCGGGTCGTCCTGGTCCTCGCGGCCGTGCTGCTGCCCGCCGGCACGTTCGTCTACCTGTTCCTCTTCAAGATGATCAGCTTCATGCAGAGCCGTCTCGGCCCCATGGAGGCCGGGCCCCACGGCTCGCTGCAGCTGCTGGCCGAGGTCGGGCGCTCCAT
>JAFBAD010000295.1 GCA_019247975.1 Acidimicrobiia bacterium | reverse complement strand
CGGGTGAGCATCGAGGCTCCCCTGTCCTTCGAGCTCATCACCGGCGGCCACTCGAACCTCACCTTCCGCGTGAGCGACGTCGCCGGCCGGCGGTGGGTGCTGCGCCGGCCGCCGCTCAAGCAGGTGCTCGCCACCGCGCACGACATGGGCCGCGAGCACACGATCATCGCCGCGCTCGGGCCCACCGACGTACCGGTCCCGCCCGCCATCGGGCTCTGCACCGACGAGGCGGTGAACGGCTCGCCCTTCTACGTCATGGAGCTCGTCGACGGGCTCGTGGTCCGCGACCTCGCCACGGCGCAGACGCTGACCCCCGACCAGTGCCGGCGGGCCGGTGAGTCCATCGCCGACACGCTCGCCGCGATCCACGCTGTCGACCTCGATGCGGTCGGCCTCGGCGAGCTCGGGCGGAAGGAGGGCTACATCGCCCGCCAGCTCAAGCGCTGGAACATGCAGTGGGAGAAGTCGAAGACGCGCGAGCTGCCCGCGATCGAGGAGGTCCACGATCGCCTCTCGGCCGCGATCCCCGAGCAGGGTCCGGCGACGATCGTGCACGGCGACTACCGGCTCGACAACTGCATGGTCGGTGACGACGGCGACGTCGTGGCGGTGCTCGACTGGGAGCTCTGCACCCTCGGTGATCCGATGGCCGACCTCGGCCTGCTGATGGTCTATTGGGCCGACCCGGGCGACACGAGCTCTGCGCTCCCCGGTGCGGCCACGACCGCCGACGGCTTCCCGACGCGGCAGCAGGTCCTCGACCGCTACGCCGAACGCTCGGGCCGCGACGTGTCGGGCATCGACTTCTACGTCGCGTTCGGTTATTGGAAGCTGGCCTGCATCCTGGAGGGCGTGTACGCGCGCTACGCAGGAGGCGCCATGGGCCGCAGCAGCGGATCCGACATGTACGAGCTGTTCGCCCACCAGGTCGCCGCGCTGGCTGACGCCGCGCGCGCCGCAACCGATCGGATCTGATGCCCGCCACCTACCAGCTGCACGAGCAGCCCGAGCTCGACTCGCCGGTGCTGCTCGTCGCGCTCGAGGGCTGGATCGACGCGGGCTTCGCCGCGGTCAACGCGATGGCCACGGTGCTCGCCGGTCTCGACACCGAACCGGTCGCGAGCTTCGACGCCGACGAGCTGCTCGACCACCGTGCCCGCCGCCCGGTGCTGCACCTGGTCGAGGGCGTCAACACGTCGCTCAGCTGGCCCGGCATCGAGCTCCGCTCCGCGAAGTGCGCCATGGGCAAGGACCTGCTGCTCCTGGTGGGCGCCGAGCCCGACCACTCGTGGCGGGCCTTCACCACCGCGGTGATCGATCTCGCGCAGCGCTTCGGCACCCGGATGGTGGTCGGCTTCGGCGCCTACCCCGCGGCCGTCCCCCACACGCGGCCGACGGTCATGTCGGTCACCGCGAGCGACGAGGAGATGGCCGGCCGCTGGCCGTTCCTGCGCGGCACCCTCGACGTCCCCGCGGGCGTCCAGGCCGCGATCGAGCGGTCAGCGGGCGACGCCGGCCTCCCCGCCATCGGGCTCTGGGCCCAGGTGCCCCACTACACGTCCGCGATGGCGTACCCGGCCGCGAGCCGGGCGATCCTGCAGGCGACCGAGACCGTCGCCGGCATCGACCTGCCCGACGGCACCCTCGACGAGGAGGCCGAGGAGGCCCGCAGCCGGCTCGATCAGATCATCGCCGGCAACGAGGAGCACGCCCGCATGGTCGCCGCGCTCGAGCAGGAGGCGGACTCGACCCCAGGGAGCACGTCGATCCCGTCCGGCGACGAGCTGGCCGCTGAGCTCGAGCGGTTCCTCCGCGAGCAGGGTCGCGAGCAGTGACCCTCGCGGCGTGCACCGTCGTCACCCGCAACCACCTCGCCTTCGCTCGCATCACCGGCCGGTCGTGGCTCGACCACCACCGCGGTTCGACGTTCACGATCGTCGTCGTCGACCACGACGGCATGCCGGAGCCGTCATGGATCCACCGCGACATCCGGCTGGTCGGACCGGACGCGCTCGGGGTCACCGAGGACGAGCTGCGCACGTACGCGTCGATCTACGGCGCCGCCGAGCTCGCGTGCGTGCTCAAGCCGGCCGCGCTCATCCGGCTGCTCGACGACACCGACGCGGCCGTCTACCTCGACGCGGACATCGAGGTGCTCGACTCGATGGACGAGCTCGAGGACCTGGCGGTCGCGCACGGCGTCGTGCTCAGCCCGCACACGCTCCATCCCATGCCCGAGGACGGCGCGCTCCCGGACCACTTCACGATGCTCCAGGCCGGCATGTTCAACGGCGGGCTCGTCGCGGTCGGGCGCGACGGCATCCCGTTCCTCACGTGGTGGGCCGACCGCCTCCGCCGCGACGGCATCCACGAGCCATCGGTCGGCATGCACGGCGACCAGCGCTGGCTCGACCAGGTGCCGACGTGGTTCCCGCACCACATCCTCCGCGACCCCACGTACAACGTCGCCTACTGGAACCTGCACGAGCGGCCGACGACCTGGGACGGCGAGACCGTCCGCGTCTTCGACCGTCGCATCCGCTGCTTCCACTACTCCGGGCTCATGGACGCGTGGCCGGCGCGGCTCAGCCGCTTCCTCGGCGACGAGCCGCGCATCGAGCTCCGCGACCACCCCGCGGTCGCGCGCCTGTGCCGCAACTACATCGAGCAGTGCCGCAGCGCCGGTCTCGCCGCCGACCAGGCGATCCCCTACCGCTTCGCCGCAGCGGACGCGGACGGCACACCGGTCGACCGGCGGGCCCGCCGCCTCTGGCGCAACGCGCTGCTGGCCCACGAAGCGGGCGACGCGGCCGAGCTCCCTCCGAGCCCGTTCGCGGCTGACGGCGGCCGAGCCTGGGTGGCCTGGCTGCGGACCGGGCCGATCGATCACGTCGGCCGCTACCTGCAGCTCCTGTGGGACGAGTCGCCGGACCTGCAACGATCGTTCCCGGACCTCACCGACCCGGTGCACCGCGCCCGCTTCTGCACCTGGGTGGTCCACCACAGCGCCGAGAACCCCGACATCCCGCCCACCCTGCTCCCCGACCACGAGGACACCCTCATGGACGACGAGATCGACGCCGACGAGCGCACCCGACGGCCCCGGCTCCCCGACGTCCGCTCGCAGCAACCGGTGCCTGAGCTCGATGCGGCGCGCCACGCACTCGAGCAGCCGGCCGAGGAAACCGCGAAGAGCTGGACGGTCCGGCGCATCGTCGGCAAGGCGATGCAGGGACGCGACGAACGCGCCGACGAGGTCACCCGCAACCTCATGGCCGTGGTCGCCGAGCTCACCGCCCGCATCGCCGAGCTCGGCGAGCGCATCAACCAGCTCAACGACGACATCCCCGAGCAGGCCGACCGCATCGACACCATCCGCGACGAAGCGACCGTGCTCGCCTACGAGCAGCAGGGTCTGACCGAGCGGATCGACCAGATCGACCTGACCGTCGAGGAGGAGCGCGAGCGGCTCGACGGCGCGCTCGAGCAGGACATCATCACGAGCAGCATCCTCGCCGACGCCGAAGCGCGGCTGACCGCCGAGGTGGCCGACCTGCAGCTGCGGCTCGACAAGCTTGACGACGAGCCGCCCCGCCGCGACGACGAGGACGACTGAGCCGACCCGAATCGGTAGCGTCGCCCCGTGCTCATCGACGGTGGCATCCCCAGCGATCTGACCAAGGCGGCCAAGGCCGCGGAGCGGGCCGAGTCGGCTGGCTACGACGGCGCGTGGTCGGCAGAAACCTCACACGACCCGTTCTTCCCGCTGCTCCTCGCGGCGGGGAGCACCGAGCGGCTCGAGCTCGGCACCGGCATCGCCGTCGCGTTCGCCCGCAACCCGATGAACCTCGCCCAGATCGCGTACGACCTCCAGGCGTACTCGCAGGGCCGGTTCATGCTCGGGCTCGGCTCGCAGATTCGCGCCCACATCACGAAGCGGTTCAGCATGCCGTGGGATCACCCCGCGCCCCGGATGCGCGAGCTGATCCTCGCGATGCGAGCGATCTGGGACTGCTGGAACAACGGCACGAAGCTCGACTTCCGCGGCGACTTCTACCAGCACACGCTGATGACGCCGTTCTTCAACCCCGGTCCGAACCCGCACGGCAACGCGCGCGTCTTCCTGGCCGGCGTCGGCACGAAGATGACCGAGGTCGCCGGCGAGGTGTGCGACGGCTTCCTGTGCCACGGCTTCACCACCGAGGCGTACCTGAAGGAGGTCACGATCCCGGCGATCGAGCGTGGCCTGCAGAAGTCCGGGCGCACGCGGTCGGACATCCAGCTCTCGCTCCCTGCGTTCGTCGTCACCGGTACGAACGAGGAGGAGATGAAGGCGGCCGACCGCGGCACGCGCGAGCAGATCGCCTTCTACGGATCGACGCCCGCCTACAGCGGTGTGCTCGAGCACCACGGCTGGGGTGGCCTGCAGGGCGAGCTCAACGCCCTGTCGAAGCAGGGCAAGTGGAAGGAGATGGGCCAGCTCATCGACGACGACATGCTCAACACGTTCGCCGTGGTGGCCGAACCCGAGCGCCTCGCGGCCGGCCTCATCGAGCGCTACGCG
>JAFBAD010000234.1 GCA_019247975.1 Acidimicrobiia bacterium | reverse complement strand
GCCGGATCGGTGCGGGCACGACGGGCCGGACCACGGCCAAGGTCTCGGCGCTCCAGGGCCTCCGCTACCGCGAGCTCGTCCGTCGCCACGGTGTCGAGACGGCCCGTCGCTACGCCGCCGCGCAGCTCGCGGCCCTGGAGTGGATGGACCAGACCGTTCGGAGCCGGTCCATCGACTGCCACTGGGAGCGGCGGCCGGCGCTGACCTACGCGACCGATGCGCGGTCGCAGCGTGAGGTGGACGAGGAGCGAGAGGCGGCGGCGGCCGCCGGCCTCCCGGTGGACCAGATCTCGCCGGCCCTGCCCTTCCCGACGACCGGCGCGGTGGTGCTGACCGAGCAGGCGCAGTTCGATCCGCTCGCCTACCTCGACGGCTTGGCCGACGAGCTCGATGCGTTGCCCGGCGCCGCCATCTTCGAAGGCGCCCGGGTGCGGTCGGTCCGCGGGGTCGGCCGGCCCACGGTCGTGACCGACCTCGGCTCGGTCGTCGCGCAGACCGTGATCGTCGCCACCCTTCTCCCGATCACGGATCGAGGCCTCTTCTTCGCACGGGCGGAGCCGAAGATGTCCTACACGCTGGCGCTCGCCGTCGATGGCCCGCTGCCCTCGGGGATGTACCTCAGCGCCAGCTCGCCGACCCGTTCGATCCGCACGGCGTGGCGGGACGACGAGGAGGTGCTCGTGGTGGGGGGCGGCGGTCACACGGTCGGCCGGAGCAGCCCGACCAGCGCCGAGTACGAGGCGCTCGAGGCCTGGTCGAACGAGCACTTCCCGGTGCGCGAGGTCCTCGAACGCTGGTCGGCGCACGACTACGTGCCGGCCGACCAGCTGCCCTGGGCCGGCCCGTCGTCGCCGCTGACGTCGTCGGTCCTGGTCGCCGGCGGCTTCCAGAAGTGGGGGATGACGAACGGGACGGCGGCGGCGATGGTCCTCGCCGACCGCGTCCTCGGCCGCTCCGACGGCCCGTCGGCTCCGTGGGCATCGACGTTCGATGTGCTGCGGGCCTCAGCGCATGGACTCGAGGAGACGGTCCGCCTCAACGGGGGAGTCGCCTTCGAGATGGCGAGCGGGTGGATCCGGCCGCCGACCGACGACGGTGGACGACGCCGGCGGGTCGTGTGCAGCCACCTGGGCGGCATCTGCCGACCGAACGACGCAGAAGGCACGTGGGACTGCCCGCTGCACGGTTCCCGCTTCGCGGCCGACGGCAGCGTGGTCAGCGGCCCGGCTACGCGCGACGTGGGGCGATGACCGCGCGGCCGAACCTCCCGGGTGCACGTCACCACGAGGTCACGGTCGACGAGGTGACGTTCCACGTGGCGGAGGTGGGCCAGGGTCCGGCCCTGGTCCTGGTGCACGGGTGGCCGCAGCACTGGTGGTGCTGGCGGCGCGTGGCGCCGCTGCTGGCCGACACCCATCGCCTCTACATGGTCGACCTGCGAGGCCACGGGTGGAGCGACGCGCCGGCCGACGGCTACGACAAGGAGCAGCTCGCCACCGACGTGCTCGGCGTGATGGATCAGCTCGGGCTCGACGAGGTCGGGCTGATCGGCCACGACTGGGGTGGCTGGATCGGGTTCCTGGCCGCACTGCGCGCGCCGACGCGCATCACCGGCCTCCTGGCCCTCGGCATCGTGCCGCCGTTCCAACGGCCCGATCTCCGCAAGGCGCTCGCGGCCTGGCGTGGCGCGTACCAGGTGCTGCTGAGCACGCCGGTCCTGGCTGAAGCGATGCTCCGGGCGTCGCCCCGCCTGGTCGAGACCGCCATCCGCAGCTCCTCGACCGTGGCGGACGCCTTCGATCCCGACGACCTGCGCAGCTACGGCGAGGTCCTCCAGGAACCGGCGCGCGCCCGCGCCTCGTCGAGCCTGTACCGCACGTTCCTCCTCCACGAGCTCCCGCGGCTCGGCCGCTACCGGAGCCAACGGCTCTCCGTCCCCACCCGGCTCGTGGTCGGGGAGCACGACCCGGTGGCCCGGCCGCCGTTCCTCGGCGACTGGATGGACCACGCCGATGACATGCGGGTCGACGTCGTCCCCGGCGTGGGTCACTTCGTGCCCGAGGAGGCTCCGCAGCTGGTGGCGGAGATCGCACGCGAGCACTTCGGGTAGGGCCGGCGGCTGCGAGACTGCGGGCGTGTCCCGCCGCGTCACCGTGCAGGTGCCGGTGCGGGTGTGCGACGTCGGCGGCTGGAGCGACACCTGGTTCGCCGGGCACGGTCGGGTGTGCAGCCTGGCGGTCGAGCCGGGCGTGTCCGTCGAGGCCACGGCCGCGCCCGGCGACGGAAGCGTCGTCGTCGAAGCCGCCGACTTCGGCGTCACGTTCACCGTCGGGTCGGAGCCGCCGGTCCACCGCCTGCTCGCCGACGCGGTGCGGGAGGCGGGCGACATCGGCCCGTGTGACGTGCGCCTGCGGGTGACCGCCGCTGTCCCACCGTCGTCCTCGTTCGGGACGTCGGCCGCGGTCTGCGTGGCGGTCATCGCCGCGCTCGATGCGCTCCGCGGCTCCGTGCGTGCTCCGGATGTACTCGCGGCCGCTGCGCATCGTGCGGAGGTCGAGCGGTTCGGCCGGGAGTGCGGCGTGCAGGACCAGATCGCGGCCGCGTACGGCGGCGCGAACCTGATCGACATCGTCGCCTACCCGAAGGCAGTCACCAGGCCGCTGGCCGTGCCACCCGGGGTTGCGAACGCGCTCGACGAGCGCCTGCTGCACGTCGCCTACGGGTCAGCGCACGACTCGTCCGCGGTGCACGAGGAGGTGATCGCAGCCTTGACCGACGAAGGACCTTCGTCGTCGCGCCTCGAACGCGTCCGCGCGCTCGCCGACGATGCGGCGCGTGCACTGGTCGCCGGTGACCTCGATGCCTACGGCGCGGTCCTCACCGCCGCCACCGACGCGCAGGCCGCCCTCCACCCCGCGCTCGTCTCGGACGCCGCCTGCGAGCTGATCGCAGTGGCCCGGTCGAGCGGGGCGGTGGGCTGGAAGGTCAACGGTGCGGGCGGCGCCGGCGGCTCGCTCAGCATCCTCGCCGGGTCGCGCGCGCAGCGTGATCGCCTTGTCGCCGACGCCGAGCGGCTCGGTCACCACCCCATCCCGCTCTCCCTCGCGACCCAGGGCGCGAGGGCGACCTAGGGGAGCGCGAACTCGGCCACGCCCGTCACCGGGGTGCTGCCGCCTTCGGTGGTCATCGACAGATCGAGCACGACCCGTCGCTCGCCGCCCACGACCTGCTCACCACGGATCGTCCCGGCGGCGACGAGGGCGTCGCCCCGCCACACGAGATCACGGAACCGGACCCCGAAGCGGCGGACGCTCTCGGTGCCGTACACGTCGGTGCACGCCGTGGCCAGGTAGCCCGCGGTCAGCATGCCGACGCTGAACGCCTCGGGGTAGCCGGCCGAGCGGGCCAGTGCGTCGTCGTGGTGCATCGGGTTGAAGTCGCCGCTCGCGCCTTGGTAGCGGACGATGTCGGTCATCGTGACCGGACCGAATCGCCGCTCCGGCAGATCGCTCGCCGGCCGCGCCGCATCGGCGGCGGGCGGCCGTGCACCCGAGCCGCCCGAACTGCGCGGAGCCGCAGACGAAGCCGCGGCCCCGAGGTAGGCGGACCTGTAGCGGCACTCGGCCCGCACGCTCCCGTCGCCATCGCGGAACTCGATGGCGAAGCGCACGAAGACCATGCGCCCGCCCCGTCGCCCCTCCTTCGTCTCGACGCCGTCGAAGCGGCGCACGAGCTCGAGCGTGTCACCGGCGCACGGCAGGGCGCCGTCGAACCGGTACTCCTGCTCGACCGACAGCAACCCCTCCCAGCCGGGCGTGATGCCCGCTGCGGCGAAGGCGTCGACCGCATCGCGCGACGCGAACACGTCGCCGACCGTGTCCCAGAACACGACGGTCGAGAGGAACGTCGGTGGGATCGGCGGACAGGGGTCGTTCATGTACTCGGGTCGGGCGTTGCCGGTGGCGGCCGCGTACTCGCGGATCTTCCCCCGCTCCACCGGCATCGAGGTCATGCGCTCAGCTCGTGAGGTAGCGATCGATGACCCGGTGCATGTGCAGCACGTTCGATTCCTGACGCGGGTTGAGGCGCGATCCCCGGAACCCGCGGGACTTCATCCCGGCCTGCACCTCGGCCATGTTGGCGTAGTCCTGGTTGGTGATCTCGCCCCAGTCCTTCTCGGTCCAGTCGGGGTAGAAGCGCGGCTCCCACGGCCGCGCCGGCTGGTCCGGACGGGGCCACTCGAGCGTCCACGTGTCCTTGATGCTCGAGTCCGGATCGAGGCCGTTCGGCCGGACGCGGAACACGATCGCCGAGCCCGGGTAGATCGGCCCGACCACGTTCGGGAAGACGAACACGTCCTCCGCGCTCGTCATCTGGTCGAGCGAGAGTGCCGACACGTCGACGCCGCGCGACGTCAGCAGCTCCCGTCTGCGCTCCTGGTACTCGACGAGCAGGTTGCGGTCGGGCGACGGCGGCTGCGCGCGCAGCTCGTCGACGATCGCCATCTCGTCCTTCAGGAAGAGCCGGCCGAGCCCGGCCACCAGACCGGTCAGGATCTCGCCCTCGTCGTAGTCGTCCGGACCGAGGCCCGTGCGCGGGCTCGGCTTGAGCTCGCGCCGCGCCTGGGGCAGTCGCCCGTAGTGCGAGTGGATGCCGAGCTGCTCGTAGGCGATCGAGGTGTCGTCGGTCCACGAGAGGATCTGGGGATGCGTGCCCTGCACGTGGTACGCCTCGTTGAACGCGTCGACGACGGCCTTCCAGTTCGCGGGGAGGACCGTGCTCTGGTACCCGCGGAAGCGCAGTGCCTCGAGGTGGTAGCCGTCGAGGAGCCGGGGGAGCGGGTCGAGGTGGTCGTGCAGCGGCTCGGCGTCCGGGTCGAGGTTCACGAACACGAACCCGCCCCACGTGTCGACCCGCACCGGCGCCAGGCACAGGTCGCTCGGCATCGAGTCGAACTCGTGCTCGTCGACCACCTCGATGAGGCGGCCGCCGAGGTCGTAGCGCCAGGCGTGGTAGCGGC
>JAFBAD010000128.1 GCA_019247975.1 Acidimicrobiia bacterium | reverse complement strand
GCCGAAGCCCTACATCCGCATCGTTCCGCAGCCCAGCTGATCGCGACCCCCCGGGGCCGGTCGGTGGGACACTCCCGGGTGCCCACCGCCGGTCCTGGGCGGTCTGATACCAAGCTGATAGCGATCGCGCTCGCGCTGGTCGCGGCCATCGCCCTGCTGTGGCCGCCCGGCGCAGCGCTCGCGGCGCCGCCGCCCTGCACCGGCTTCACCCCGGGCGTCGAGACGGGGAAGATCAGCGACCCGTCGGTGGTCGAGCTGTCGGGCATCGCGGCGAGCCGCGCCCACCCGGGGGTCCTCTGGGTGCACAACGACTCCGGTGGCGCGCCCGAGCTCGAGGCGCTGACCGAGCAGGGCGCGCCGCTCGGCCACTACCCGATCGAGGGTGCGACGGCGACGGATTGGGAGGACATCGCGGTCGGCCCCGGCCCCGGCGACGATCGGTCGCAGTCGTACCTCTACATCGGCGACATCGGGGACAACCTCGACCAGCGTGACCACGTGACCGTGTACGTGGTGGCCGAACCGGCCGCCGCGCCCGACGGCCGTGGCGCGTCGCTGCCGATCACGAAGCAGCTCACGATCACGTATCCGGCCGGGCCCGCGAACGCGGAGTCGCTCCTCGTCGATCCGCTGACCGGCGACCTGTACATCATCACGAAGGTCACCTCCGGCATGTCGCGGGTGCTGGAGGCGCCCGCATCGGCGGTGGCGCGCGGCGGCGACGTGACGATGCGGGACGTGGGCGGCTTCCAGGTGCGGAACCTCGTGACCGCGGCGGACATCTCGCCCGACGGCTCGACCATCCTCGTGCGCACCTACGCGTCGGTCCTGGCCTTCCGCCGCCCGGCCGGGGCGACGGTGGCTGCCGCGTTCACGAAGCGGCCGTGCACCGCGCCCTCGGTCCAAGAGCGCCAGGGCGAGGCGGTCGCGTTCAGCGCCGACGGCAGCGCGTACTTCACGTCGAGCGAGGGCCCGGCCCAGCCGATCCACCGCTTCGGGGTCGATCCGCCGCTGCGCGCCGCGACCACGACGACCACGGCGACGACGAGGCCGGCGACGACCACGACGGCATCGGCTCCGGCCGTCCCTCCCGCACCCGGCGACGACGAGAGCGTGTCGAGCGCGCTCGTCGTGGGCCTGGTCGTGGTCGGCGCGATCGTGGTGGCGACCGTGGTGATCCGACGGAGGCGCACATGAGGTACGTGGACGGACCGACCGTCGAGGTCGACGTGTTCATCGCCGCTCCGGCCGGGCGGGTCTGGGAGCTGGTGACCGACATCGAGCTGCCGGCCCGCTTCTCGTCCGAGCTGCAGGAGGCGGCGTGGGTCGAGGACGGCGTCCGCTTCGTCGGCCGGAACTTCCACCCGGCCATGGGCGAGTGGGAGACGACCTCGTTCGTCTCGCGGCGCGAACCGCTCCGGGCGTTCGCCTGGGACGTGAGCGATCCGGACGATCCGTCGTCGAGCTGGTGGTTCGAGCTCGAGCCCGGCCCGGGAGGCGTGCACCTCCGTCAGGGCATGCGGATCGGTCCGGCCGACTCCGGGTTGACGATCGCGATCGAGGCGATGCCCGACAAGGAGGAGCGGATCATCGAGCGCCGCCTCGCCGAGCACGCCGACAACATGCGGGCGACGCTCGAGGGGATCAAGGCGCTCGCCGAGGGCGTGGCGTGACGCTGCGCGTCGGCGTCAGTGCGCTCCCGTACACGGCCGCCGGCATCGACTTCGTCCGGGAGGCCGAACGGCTCGGCGCCGATTCGGTGTGGGTCCCGGAGTTCTGGGCCTTCGATGCGCTCACGCCGATCGGCTACCTCGCCGCCAGGACCTCCACGATCCGCCTGGCCACCGGCATCGTGCAGCTCGGCGCACGCACGCCCGCGATGCTGGCCATGTCGGCGCTCTCGTTGCAGGCGCTGTCGGGCGGGCGGTTCGTGCTCGGCGTCGGCACCAGCGGACCGCAGGTGATGGAGGGCTGGCACGGGGTCCGCTTCGACCGTCCCGTGCTCCGCACCCGCGAGACGATCGAGATCGTCCGCGCGATCGCCTCGGGCGAACGCCTGGAGCACGACGGCGAGGTGTACACGCTGCCCCTCTCGGGCGGCGACGGCCGCAGCCTGCGCTCGCCGGTGCCGCCCACGTCGATCCCGATCTACGTCGCCGCGCTCGGCCCGGCGAACCTCCGCCTGACCGGCGCGCTGGCCGACGGCTGGATCGGCAACTCGTTCATGCCCGAGCACGCAGCTGTGTTCCTCGACCCGATCCGTCACGGCGCGATGTCGACGGGTCGGGAGCTGGCCGATCTCGATCTCGTCGTCGCAGTCGGCGTCGAGCTCACCGACGACGTCGACGAGGCGGCCCGTCGCCACGCCGAGGGCTACGCGTTCACGTTCGGCGCGATGGGGTCGGCGACCCACAACTTCTACAACGACGCGTTCGAGCGTCAGGGCTTCGGCGACGACGTGCGCGAGGTGCAGCGCCTCTGGCTGGCCGGCGACCGCGAGGCGGCGCGCCGGCGGGTGCCGGTCGAGATCGGGCTCCGGACCAACCTCGTCGGAACCGACGACCTGGTGCGCGAGCGGCTGCGCCTCTACCGCGACGCGGGGATCACCACGCTGCGGGCCGGGCTGCCGGGCGACGGCATGGTCGGCGACCTCGAGACGCCGCTCGACCAGCTCGGCCGGCTGCTCGATCTCGTCAGCGAGGTGAACGCGGAGCGGACCGGCCGTGCAGCACGGCCAGGGCCTTCGCCAGCTTCGGGGTGAGCGAGGCCGGCCGGTCGAAGGACAGCAGGGGGATCGGCAGGGCGAAGCGCTGGCGGGTGATCGCCTTCGCCCGGGTGAACTCCTTCAGGCCGTCGGGGCCGTGGATGCGACCGAAGCCGCTCTCGCCCACGCCGCCGAAGGGGAGCGACGGCACCGAGGCGAACGCGATGACCGAGTTGATCGACGTCATCCCGCTGCGCATCGTCTCCGCCAGCTGCATGGCCCGCTCCTTCGAGCGGCTGAACACCGCGCCGGCCAGGCCGTAGCTGGTGGCGTTGGCCTTGGCCACGCCTTCCTCGGCGTCGCGCACCTTGTGCACGGTGAGGGTCGGCCCGAACGTCTCCTGGGTGACCGCCTTCGCGTCGTCGGGGACGTCGACCAGCACGACCGGCTCGACGAACGGTCGATGCACCGCGTCCGGGCCACCGACCACCGCGTGGGCGCCGCGATCGAACGCATCGCGCAGGTGCTCCTCGATCACGTCGACCTGCGAGGGCATCGTGATCGGCCCGTACGCGGCGTCGTCGGTCGCACCCGGCCGCACGCCGTCGAGCTTCCGGCGCACCGCGTCGACGAAGCGGTCGTACACCGGCTCGGCGACGTACACCCGCTCGATGCCGATGCAGGTCTGACCGGCGTTGCTCATCCCGCCCCACACCGCCGCGTCCGCCGCGCTCTCCACGTCGGCGTCGTCGGCCACCACCATGGCGTCCTTGCCGCCGCACTCCATGAGCACGGGGACGAGGTTCTCGGCGCACGCGGCCATGACCCGGCGGCCGGTCGCGCTCGACCCGGTGAACGCGACCTTCCCGACGCCGCTCCGGCACAGCGCCGCGCCGGTCTCACCGAAGCCGGTGACGAGCGACAGCACCTCGGGCCCGGGCACCGCCTCGGCGAACGTGCGCACGAGCCACTGGCCGACCGCGGGCGTGTGCTCCGAGGGCTTGAAGACGACGGCGTTGCCGGCGGCCAGCGCGTAGGCGATCGAGCCCATCGGGGTGAACACCGGGTAGTTCCACGGTCCGATCACGCCGACGACGCCGAACGGCGCGTACTCGACGAACGCGCTCTGGTTCGCGGCGGTCATCCCCGAGGGGACCCGCCGGCGCCCGAGCACGCGGCGGGCGTGCGACGCGGCCCACTCGATGTGGTCGACCGCCAACGTGATCTCGAGCAGGGCGTCGGCGACCGGCTTGCCGTTCTCGCGGTGCACGAGCTCGGCGAGCTCGGTGGCCCGCTTCGCGATGACGCCCTTCCACGCGCGCAGCCGCTCCTTCCGGCCGTCGAACCCGAGCGACGACCACCACGCCGAGGCGACCTGCGCCTGCTCCACCACGTCGCGCACCCGGTCGGCGTCGTCGACGGTGAACGTCCCGACCACCTTCCCGGTCGCGGGCTCGACGGACTCGAAGGTCTGCGCCGTCGAGGTGCGGTCACGCTCGAAGGTCTGCGTCATGACGGTGAGTATGCCCCTGGTTCCTCCGAGATGGCCCCGAGGAGCGTGTCGACCAGCCCCTCGATCGCGGTCAGCGTGGCCTCGTCGGTGATGCGCCCGTCGGCGTCGGACTTCGTGCGGGGCGCGGCGATGCCGAGGTCGGCCACCACCGAGCTGCCCTGCCAGGACGTGGTGCGGGACAGGTCGGCCCGGGCGTGCTCGCCGCCCGACGTGCCGGCGCTGATCACCGCGACCGGCTTGGCGTACAGCTCGCCGTTGCCGACCAGCCAGTCGAACGCGTTCTTGACCGCTCCGGCCACCCCGCCGGCGTACTCGGGCGCAGCCACGAGGACCGCGTCGGCCTGGCCGACCCGCCGGCGCCACTCGGCGACGGCCGGGTGGTCGTGGCCGGCGGGGTCGAAGGCCGGGAGGTCGGCCAGGTGGTCGAAGTCGTCCACCTCTGCGCCGCGCGTGCGGGCCGCTGCGGTCGCCACGTCGAGGGCGGCCCGGTTCGCCGAGCGGGACGAGAGGCTGCCGCACAGGGTCACGATCCGGGTCACGAGGTCGATTCTGCGTGCGGATCTCTGGCGAACGCCAGAGATCCGCACGCAGAATCGGGGTGTGTGGGTCTGCTCGTGATGCGTCGCTTCGCCGCGGCGGTCGTGGCCTGCCTCGGCTGCGTGCTGCTCGCGCTCACGCCGCTCGCCATCTGGGCGCGCACGCTCGTGTTCGACACCGACCACTGGGTCGAGGTCGTCGGACCGCTGGCCGAGGAGCCGGCGGTGCACGACGTCCTGGCCGACCGGCTGACGGACGAGCTCGTGATGATCGTGCAACCCAGCAGGGTGCTGCGCGACGCGCTGCCCGATCGGGCCGACTTCCTGGCGATCCCGCTGGCCGGTGCGGTCGAGAACTTCGTGCACGATCGGGTGCTCGCCTACATGCGGAGCGATGACTTCGCGAGGCGCTGGAGGGTCGCGGTCCGGCACGCGCACCAGACCGCGATCAAGGTGCTCGAGGGCGACGTGCCGCACGTCGACGTGCAGGGCGACCGCGTCACCCTGGACCTCGAGCCGATCATCGAGCAGGTGCTGAACCGCATGGTGGCGAGCGTCCCGTCGCTCATCGGCCGGGACATCAGGCTGCCGAAGATCGATCTCAGCCAGCCGCCGAGCGAGCGGATCCAGCGGCTGGAGGACGCGCTCGGCATCCAGCTGCCCCGGGACTACGGCCAGCTCGTCGTGTACGACCACGGCACGATCGCCGCCGCACAGGACGCGCTGGATCTGTTCCGCCGGATCGTCGTCCTCATCGTCGCGCTCGCGCTCCTGTTGCCGGTCGTGGCCCTGGCGATCAGTCCCGACCGGCGGCGCACCGGCCTCCTGCTCTCGCTGGGCACGGCGGTCGTGCTCGTCCTGCTCCGTCGCGGGATCCTGCTGACGCGGTCGCAGCTGCTCTCCGACCTCCACGGCAAGCCGGTGCAGGGGGCGGTCGAGCGGCTGACCGACCGGCTGTTCGGCCGGCTCTTCCCGGCGACGGCGTGGATGGTCGCGATCGGTCTGGTCCTGGCGCTGGCGCTGTACGTCACGGGTCCGTCCCGGGGGGCCCTGAGGTTCCGTTCCGCGGTCGCGGGCGTTGCGGCGCATGCGGCGCCGGTCCGGGTCGGCATCCTGGTAATCGGGCTGATCGTGCTGTGGACAGTCGACCTCGGGTGGCTCGGCACACTGCTCGTCCTGGCCGCCGTGGTCGCAGCCGAGCTCGCGGTCGACGCCGTGACCCGCAGCGCCGCGCCCGGCGCGGTGCCGCAGGTCAGGCGTCGCTCGTACCGGTGACCGCCTCGGCGATCGCCAGCACGATGCTGATGATGAGCGCGCCCCAGAACGCGGGCCAGAAGCCGTCGATGGCGAGCGAGCCGGAGAGCCAGGCGGTGACGCCGAGCATCGCGGCGTTGACGACCAGGGCGAAGAGGCCGAGCGTGAGCACGATCAGCGGCAGGCTGATGAGCTTCGCGATCGGCTTGAGGATCAGGTTCACGACCGTGAACACGAGCGCGATCCAGAGCAGCGTGAAGAAGCCGCCGTCGACGTGGATGCCCGACACGAGGGCGGCGGTCAGGCCGATCGTGAGCGCGACGATCACGAGCTTGCCGAGGAAGCGCACCAGGTGATGGTCGGCGGCTCACCCGCCGCGGGTCGTCACCCGGCGCGGGTGAGGTGGACGAGCCAGGCATTGTTCCGGTTCGTCCCGAATGCACCGGCCAGCCGCCCCCACCAGGGTGACGATCGGTTCGGTCCGCACACCTAGGTTCACCGCGAGTGGGTTCCTCCTCGCGCGCGGCGCGACAACGCCCGCACCTGCCCCTGCCCCACGTCCGTCGCGCGCGGCTCGAACGGCTGCTCGAGGACGATCACCGCCGTCCGGTCACGCTCGTGTCGGCGCCGGCCGGCGCCGGGAAGACCACCCTGGTCTCGTCGTGGGTGGAGCAGCGGGACCGACCGGTCGAGTGGTTGACCGTCGAGGACCGCGACAACGAGCCGGGCGGTTTCGCGGAGGCGCTCGTCGGTGCGCTCGGCTCACCGCTCATCGGCGGCAACGACGACATCAAGCTGCTCGACCGCACCTTCGACGAGCTCGCGGCGCAGAGCTGCAGCACGGTCCTCGTGCTCGACGACGTCGACCGGCTCGCCGAGCCGGGAGCGCTTGCGGTGCTCGACCACCTGCTGCGCCAGGCGCCCTCCTTCCTCGATGTGGTGGTGGTCTCCCGCGGCGATCCGAAGCTGTCGCTCGGGCGGCTCCGCCTCGAGCGCCGGCTCGGGGAGATCCGGGAGCCCGCGCTCGGCTTCCGGCTGCTGGAGACCACCGCGCTGCTCGAGGGGTGCGACCTCGACCTCCGCCGCGACGACGTCACGCTGATCCAGTCCCGGACCGGCGGGTGGGCCGCAGGCATCCGCTTGTTCGCATCGGCGATCGAGTCCGGTCTGCCCCCGGCGCGGCTCAGGGACGCCGGGCCCGCGCAGGCCGCGGTCGAGGACTACCTCGTCGACGAGGTGATCTCCCGGCTCGATGACGAGACGCTCGAGTTCATGTCGCGGACGTGCATCGTCCACGAGCTGACCACCGATCTCGCGGTGCTGCTGTCGGGCCGGACCACGGCCGGTGAGCGGTTGGCCGAGCTGCACCGCTCCGAGCTCTTCGTCACCGAGCTCGAGCGGAGCGCCCGCTACCGCTACCAGGAGCTCTTCGCCACGGTCCTGCGGGCCCGCCTGCGCCAGCGGCAGCCCGATCTGGCGCGACGCCTGCACGCGCTCGCGTCGCGCTGGTACGCGCTCCGCGATCTGGTCGTCGAGGCCGAGCGCCACGCCCGGCTGGCCGAGGACTGGGAGCTGCTCGCCACCCTGGTCGAGCGGCGCTGGGTCGAGGCGACGGTCAACGGAGCCCGCCCACCGGACGACCTGCTCGCCGACCTGCCGCCGGCGGTCGTCGTCGGGCACCGACCGCTCGCCGTCGTGGCCGCCGCCACCGCCTACGAGTCCGGCCAGGTCGACGACGCGAGCGACCAGCTGTCGACCCCGATGCTCGACGTCATCCGGGCTCGAGCCTGCGGCGGTGACGACGCGTCGCTCGCGGCGGCTGACGCGCTGACCGACGCCACGCAGCCCTCGCCCCGCGTCCGCCGGTGGGCGGAGCTCCGTCGCGCCGAGATCGAGCTCGATCTCGGCCGGTTCGCCGACGCGCGGGCGGCCCTCGCCGCGCTCGCCGATGGCGAGGGGTCACCGATCGCTCGCGAGGCGGGCGGCCTCCTTGCGCTGGTGGATGCGCTCGACGGTTCGCTCGTCGCAGCGCGGGCGCTCGCCTCCGGGGTGGCCGGCGGCGCGACCGAGCCGGAAACCGGTGCGACCGCCGCCGCGCTGCTCGCCCTCGCGTTCTGCGACGCGCAGGCCGGTCACACGGTGAGTTCGCTGCCCGCTCCCGACGACGCGTCGGTCACGCCTTCTCGCGCGCTGCGCACGGTGGCGAAGGTCGCCTCGGTGGTGACCTCGACATCGGGTTCGCACCCGATCGTGCTCGACCGCGCCGTTGCGCACCATCCGCTGGCCGATCGGGCCCTGGTGGCGCTCGGCGTGCTGGAGATCCAGGACTCGGCCGGCTCGCTCGTCACCGTGGGCGGGCCCGAGGAGGCCCTGCTCCGCGCCGCCCGCCACGTCATGACCTCCGGTGGCTCGTCCACCTCGACCTACTCGCTCGTCGCGCCGACGCTCGCCTCGACGAGCGCGGTCCACCCGCGCACCTCGATCGACCTCCGGGTGCTCGCCGCCTTGTCGTTCTCCGCCGACGGCACGTCCGACCTCGCGCTCGAGCACCTGCGCGGCGCGGTGGGTGAGGCGGTGGCCACCGGCGTGCTCGCGCCGCTGCTCGACCCGTGTCCACGGCTGGTCGCGCTGCTCGGCGTGCTCACGATGGAGGCGTCGCCCGTGCAGTCGACGGTGCTGGAGCTGCTCGACGCGATCGGGCGCGTGCACGGTCCGGGGTTCGTCGCGCCGCTGACCGAGCAGGAGCGGGTCGTGCTCGGCTTCCTGCCGACCCTGATGTCGAACCAGGAGATCGCCGACGCGATGCACCTGTCGGTGAACACGGTCAAGACCCACGTGAAGGCCGTGTACCGGAAGCTCGGTGTCGAGCGGCGCCGCCACGCGGTCGTGCGGGCCCGGCAGCTCGAGCTCATCTGACGGCTCGGTGGGGAGCAGAGATCGAGCCGAGCGACGAAGATGGGCAGGTGCTGCCAGCTCGGCGCGGTCCGGGGTGAGGCCCTCGCTCCGACTCGGATGGACGCCGGCGCGCCTCGCAGCCGCCGGGGTCACGTTCGGCTCGCTCTACGCGCTCGGCGCCGTGCTGCCGTTCTGGTTCCTCCACACCCCCGAGGCCGGTGCTGCGTTCTTCCCGCCGGCCGGGCTGACCGTCGGCATGCTGCTCATCACCCCGCGCCGCACCTGGCCGGTGTGGCTGGCCGCCGCCGCGGCGGGAGAGCTGGTCGTCGACCTGACCCACGACCAGACGCTCGCCATGGCGATGGGCTTCGCTCTCGCCAACATCGGTGAGCCGATCGTGGGGGCGCTGGTCGTCCAGACGATCTGGAACCGTGGCCGCCAGAGCGCGCGCCGGGGCGTGGTCGTGTTCCTCGGCGGCGCGGTCGGGCTCGGCCCGCTCTACGGCGCGTCGATCGGCGCGCTCGTCGCGTCCTCCACCGCGGCCGGTCCGGCGTGGACCTCGGTGTTCGGGCGCTGGTGGCTGGGCGATGCGCTCGGCGTGCTGGTCGTCGCCACGCCGATGCTGGTGTGGAGCCTGCGGATGCCCGACGCGCCGAGGTTCAGACCGGTCGAGACGCTGCTCTTCGCGGTGGTCGCGACCGGCGTCACGCTCGTACCGGCCATCCTCTGGAACCGGCCGATGGTCTTCGCGGTGCTGCCGGTCCTGGTCGTGGTGGCTCTGCGCGGCGGCGTCCAGGCCGTGAGCCTGGTCGGCATCGGCGTCGCGTTCGCGGCGGACTGGGCCGCGGTGACCGCGCGGGCGTCCGATCTCGTGCCGGCGGTGTCCTCCGACGACGCGCTCGTGCAGGTGCAGCTGTTCATCGGGGTCACGCTGCTCGCCGCGCTGATCCTCGCGGTCGAGGTCGACGACCGGCGCCGGGCCGAGCGCGAGCTCCGTGAAGCCGAGGCCCGGCGGGCCCACGCGGAGCTGGCTGCGCTCGACGCCGTCGGCAGCGAGCAGCGCCGCATCGCACGCGAGGTGCACGACATCATCGGGCATGCGATGAACGTCATGCTGCTCCAGGCCGGCGCAGCGCGGCGGTCGATGAACGGCGGCGACCCGGTGGTCAGCGACCACCTGGTGGCGATCGAGGAGATCGGCCGGAGTGCGTTCCGCGACCTCGACGTCGCGCTCGGTCTCGTCGACCGCTCGCCGGACCTCGAGCCCGGGAAAGGCCTCGCCTACGTCCCCGAGCTGGTCGAGACCATCCGCCGTGCGGGCATGGCGGTGGACCTCGACGTCGAGGGGACCCGGCCTGCGCTCACGACGATCGTCGACTGGTCCGCCTACCGGATCATCCAGGAGTCGCTCACCAACGTCGTCAAGCACGCGCCGGGCTCCCACGCCCGCGTGACGATCAGCTACTCGCCCGATCGGGTGCGGGTCGCGGTGATCGACGACGGCCCGAGCGGCCCCCGCAAGGGCAACGGCAACGGCCACGGCCACGGGCGCAGGGCGAAGCCGAACGGACACGGGCGCGGTCTGATCGGCATCCGTGAGCGGACGTCGGTCCTCGGCGGCGAGATCACCTACGGGCCCGTGGCCCACGGCGGGTTCGCGGTCGAGGCGTCGCTGCCGCTCGCCGGCGACCGCACGTGAGCGAGCCGATCAGGGTCCTCATCGTCGACGACGACGTGCCCACCCGGATCGGTCTGCGGGCCATCCTCGAGCCCGAGCTCGGCCTGGAGGTCGCCGGTGAGGCGGCCGACGGTCGGGAGGCCTGCGCCCTGGCCGAGTCGCTGCGCCCGGACATCGTGTTGATGGACGTGCAGCTCCCCGACCTCGACGGCATCGAGGCGACCCGGCGGATCGTCTCGACCGACGTCGGCGACGCGCGACCGCGCGTCATCGTGCTCACCACCTTCGAGGTCGACGACTACGTGTTCCGCTCGTTGCGGGCCGGTGCGAGCGGCTTCCTCCTGAAGCGGACCCGGGCCGAGGACCTGGTCGACGCGATACGGGTCGTCGCCGGCGGCGAGGCGCTGCCGGCCCCCGAGCTGACCCGCCGGCTCATCGCCGGGTCGGTCGGCGCGCAGGGCGACCGGTCCGCCGTGGCCGAGTGGGCGCTGACCGACCGGGAGGCGGAGGTGCTCGTGCACGTGGCCCGGGGCTTCTCCAACAAGGAGATCGCCGACCACCTGCACCTCTCGACCGAGACGGTCCGGACCCACGTGAAGCGGATGTACGTGAAGATGGGCGTCCACGACCGCGCCCAGGCGGTCATCGCGGCGTACGAGAACGGGGTCGTCAGCACCCTGCGATGAGCCGGGCGGTGCGCTACTCCTCGTCGGGAGCGGGGGGCCGGCGGCTCGGCTTCACGAAGCGGATCGCCCGGCCCGCCCACCCCTTGGCGCCCGACATGGTGCGCGAGTGGACCCGGAACCGGACGGAGCGGTCCGAGGACCAGAGCGCGTACGGCGCCATGAAGAACCCGGCCAGCGTGATGAGCACCGTGTCGTAGTTGACCCGCCAGCCCGTGAAGTCGAGCCACGCCTGGTCGAGGTCCGGACGGAGTCGCACGCCGGCATCGGCCAGCTCCGCGCAGGCTGCGTCGAACTCCTCGCGGGCGATGCTGATCGGGTCGGTCGGGCTCGGATCGGGGTCGTGGTCGACCCCGAAGAAGTCGGCGATGTGGCGCAGCGCGAGGTAGCCCGAGCGCAGGCACAGCGCGGCGTACGGCACGGGCGGACCGTCCACCACCGACAGGTGCAGCGCGGCGCCGTCGAGCACGGCGCCCGACGCGATGATCCAGTGGCGGTGCGGCTGCGGTGAGCGGAAGAAGGGGAGCGCGCCCTGCGAGGTGTGGCTCTCCTCGATGTCGGCGAACCAGACCTCCCACTGCTGGAAGAGCTCGCTCGCCTGGACGCCCTGGTCCTGGAGCATGCCGATGCGGTGGTGGCGGATGATCAGCTTCACTGCGGAGGGCGGGCTGCCGGCCCGGGTCTGCAGCATCGACACCATCAGCTCGCGTCGCTGGAACGCCGCGTAGATCGACGGCAGGAACGAGATGAGCAGGGCGACGAGGCCCAGGCCGAGGACCGCCTCGCTCACCGCGGCGACGTCGGTCGGCACGTCCTTGGGCGGTGCGAAGCCGAGGGTGGTGAACGACGAACCGCTCGTCACGAACGCCTGGCGGAGCGGGTTCACGCCGAGGCCCCAGAACACGAGCGTGTACGAGGCCATGACCGTCAGCGCCCACGTGGCGGCGAGCAGGACGAGACCGAGCGGCGCGAAGAGCGCCATCACCCGATCGCGCTGCTCGTAGCTTCGGCTCTCCCGGGCGCGGAGGTCGAAGATCTTGCGCAGTCCGACGAACACCGCGCGGGTGAGCGTGACCACCTCGGAGCGCGGCAGGACGACCGTGCGGATCGCCGAGCGGAGCACCCCGAGCGACACGACGACGCCGACCACGACCGCCACCCCGCGGACCAGGCCGATCATCGGCGCAGCCTACGAACGCCTGCTCCCGGCAGCGTGCACCGGTGCCCGGCCCGGGTCAGGCCAGGCCGAGCTGGCGGAGGAAGCCCAGACCGTCCTCGTAGCGGTGCGCCTCGGTGATGCGACCGTCGCCGTCGAGGGTCACCACCATCGCCGCAGCGATGTGCACGGGCCGGCCCGTCGCCGGGATCGTCGTGCCGTCGGGCATCGTGAGGTCGCTCGTGTTGACCGCGGTGATGTCGGTCTCGAGGCAGGCCACGTCGCCTTCTTCGATCACGCGGCGCACCTCGAGGCGCACGTCGCTGAAGCCACCGAACATCGTGGCCTCCAGCTGTGCGATGGCGGCCCGGCCGACCATCGGCTCGGGGAAGAACGGGTGGTGCTGGACGGCGTCGGGGGTGAAGAGCTCGGCGAAGGTGTCGGCGCCGGTGGCGAACGCCTTCTCGAGCCGCTCGGCGAGGTCGGTGGCACGGGACATCGGTGGCTCCTGATGGTGAGATGGACAGGTAACCTGTCTTTCGTTGCCGAGGACACCGGCGGATCAGCCGCCGCGCCGAACCGATCCGGGCGTCCGCTTCGACCGGCCCGGACCCTTCGTGGGCCGCCCGCTCCGCAACCTGTGGTCCCGCTTCGAGGCCGAGGTGCTCGAGCGGATCGTCGTCGGCCACCCGACCATCACCCCGGCATCGAACCGGCTGATGGCCATGATCGACGCCGAGGGCACGCAGATCGGCGAGCTGGCCCGGCGGGCCGGTGTCGCCAAGCAGTCGATGGCCGAGGCGGTGCGGTCGCTCGAGGCGCAGGGTCTCGTAAGACGCGAACCCGATCCGGACGACCGGCGGGCCAAGCGGGTCGTGCTCACCGACGACGGCTGGACCGGTCTGCGCGCCGGCCGGGACGCGGCCGACGCCGTGCACCGGCGCTGGAGCGAGGTGCTCGGCGAGCGTGACATGGCTCGGCTGGTGCAGCTCCTCGAGAAGCTGGACGCGCGTCTGCGCGAGTGACGCTCAGCCCTTGGCCTGGGCCGCCATCGCGGCGCGGAGGCGGAACGTGCCCGGCGGCAGCTCGCCGTCGGCGCGCGCCTTCTGCAGCGCGGTGCCCCACCACGCGAGGTCGTCGAGCACGATGCCGAGGCTGACGTCGGTCATCGGATCGTGCGGCATGCCGTCCTCGTCGAAGGCCTGCAGCACCCGGCCGACGGGCACGGTGTTGCGCAGCGGCACGCCGTCGGCCTCGATGATCATGTGCGCGAGGTGCTCGATCGCCCGAGCACCGCCGACCAGGCTGTTGCTGTAGCTCACCGTCGCCGACGGCTTGTTGCGGAAGCCGTAGCTGACGAAGACGCTGTCGATGGCGTTCTTCAGCACGCCGGGAACCGAGTGGTTGTACTCGGTGGTGATGAAGAGGAACGCGTCGGCCGCCTTGATCGTCTGGTTCCAGCGCTTGACGATCGGATCGGAGTAGGTCGGGTCGCGGAAGTCGCCGACGGTCTGGATGGTCTCGGCGAACATCGGCAGCGGCCAGTCGCGGAGGTCGAGCACCTCGACGTCGAACGCCTCGTGGGCGCGAGCCCGCTCGACCACCCACGGGTGCACCTGGTCGGCCGAGCGGCCCTCACGGGTGCTGCCGATGATGATCTTCAGGTCGAGCATGCGGTGTTCCTCAGGGGCCGGGGAAGACGCGGCGGAGGACGTCCAGCGCGCCCGGATCGCCCTCGAAGGGCGGGGTGTGGTCGGGGTCGAGTCGCCCGTAGACCAGCCGGCTGTAGGCCTCGGCAGGGAGCACGAGGTCCGGATCGGCGCTGCTCGGTCCGGCCGTGACCGTGGCCGCGTCGGTGCCGAGCTCGATCGTGATGGTGCGCTCGGGCTCGGTCGTCCGAACGGTGATCGTGCGGACATCGCCGGTGGGGCGGGCGGTGAACCGGGAGATCAGGTCGAGGTTGTCGACCAGCAGCTCGGCGGCGTCGGCCGGGATGGTGGCGCGCGGGTCGAGCGCCACCGCGATGTCCCAGGTGTGGAACGCGTGCTCGTTGAGCCTGAGGGCGACGAACGCGGTCAGGTCCAGGTCGAGGGGACCCATCGAGATGTGCACGGCCGAGGCCTCCGCCTCGGTGAGCGAGGCGATGCGGTCGATCATCGCCTGATCGGCGCGGAGGCCGTCAGCGGCCTGAGCCCGTGGCGACTTGGCGTTCCACTCGTCCCAGACCGGTTGGGCGGCGTCGCTCGGCGTGGGTCGGCCGGCCACGGCGTCGTCGAGCGCACGCTGCTGGATCACGGCGCCCGATCCGAGATGGGACAGCACGTCGGCGATCGTCCACTCGGTCGGGTACGCCCGCTGTTCCAGCGCCGCGTCGTCGAGCGGCCCGATGATGGCCCGGAGGTGGTCGGCCGACGCCTCGAGCGCTCGGAGGTGCGTCACCCGAGCGACGGTATCGACGAGATGGGGGAGATCCGCCGCCTCAGGCGTTGAGCGCAGGGGCCAGCCGGCGCCACGTGTCGACCGGCAGCTCGTTCCACTCGATGCCGACGACCTGGATGCAGACGTGGTCGGCGCCGGCGTCGTGATGGCCCTGCACGCGAGCCCGGATCGCCTCCTCGTCGCCCCATGCGACGAGCGCGTCGACCAGCGCGTCGCTGCCGCCGTCGGTCAGGTCCTCGTCGGTGAAGCCGAGGCGCTTCCAGTTGTTCACGTAGTTCGGCAGGGTCAGGTAGGTCGCGAGGTGCGCGCGTGCGGCGGCGCGGGCCGTGTCGGGATCGGTCTCCAGCACGACCGCCTGCTCTGGGGCGACCATCGCGTCCGGTCCGAGTGCCTCGCGTGCGGCGGCGGTGTGCTCCGCGGTGACGAGGTACGGATGGGAGCCGGCGGTGCGGGTGCGGGCGAGCTCGAGCATCTTCGGCCCGAGCGCGGCGAGCACGCGGTCGTCGGCCGGCAGCGGGTGCTCGGCCGCATCGAGGCCGTCGAGGAACTCGGCCATCCGGGTGAGCGGCTTGGTGTACTTGCCGGCCTCGATCGAGTTGATGAACGGGCCGTGGCTCACGCCGATGCCGACGAGGAACCGGCGGCCGTGCTCGGCGACCATCGACGTGTAGCGGGCCGCGACGTCGGCCGGCTCGTTCATCCAGAGGTTGAGGATCCCGGTGGCGATCGTCAGCGTCGAGGAGAACGACAGCAGCTTGCCGACCGCCTCGAGCACGTCACCACCGACGTCGGGGATCCACGCGGCCGTGTAGCCGAGCGACTCGAGCTCCGCGACCGCGTCGCAGACCGGGCCGTCCTCGCCGTAGCGGAGCGCGGGGCTCCACACGCCGGTGCCGGTGAGCTGGAAGCGACTCATCGATCGACAAGCATGGTCATCGGAACTCCAAGCCGGCGAACTCGCCTGAGCGGCGCCACTCGTCGAGGTACTGGAAGTAGGCGGATGGCCCGTACGGGTAGCCGACGAACAGCTGCCGAGCGGGGCCGGGGTCCTGGCCTTCGTTGTTGTAGTAGCCGGGCGTGCAGTCAGGGGAGCCGAGCATGAGGCCGGGGCCCGACAGCAGCAGCTCGATCCACTCGTCCTCGGCTTCCTTGGTCACCTCGACCTCGTCGTAGCCGTTCTCGATCGTGTGCTTGACGATCGTGGCGATCGTCCGGCCCGACTCGGTGAGGTTGTGGGGGACGTTGGAGATGAGGTTGGCGCCCTGGGTCGGGCTCACGAAGAAGGCGTTGGGGAAGCCGCGGGTGTGCATGCCGTGGAGGCTCCGCATGCCGTCGCCCCACCGCTCCGAGAGCTTGACGCCGTCGACGCCGACCGGGTCGAAGCCGGTGCGGCGGGCTAGCTCGGTCCCCACC